>CAYLVN010000207.1:0-6221 GCA_964387115.1 uncultured Fibrobacter sp. | reverse complement strand
TAATAGGTTCTCAGTGCCTTCATATGAAGGCCAATTATGCTTAATGTCAATCTGGACAAAAACAGGTAATTCAAGATAATACTCCCCACTTTCTGATAGAATCACGTCAACATCCAAATAATTTTGTTGACATTATTGAATCATAATTCAAACCATAAACGTTAGTTAAATTCACAACATATATACTAGTTAAAAAAAGTATAAGCCTCATGGGAACCTTTAAAAATATGCTACAAAGGCCGATTTTACTCAGATCTTGACAGTTGATCGTTAAAACTCACTTATACTTCGCTTTCCAAAGAATATTTTCATAGTAATTCCTCCTTTTTCATCACCTGGAGGGCCTGGCTGGGGATTTACCCCGCCATTTTAAGCATGGCTTTGCAAGTAAGCTAACCGCTTCATATTATAAACCAGGTTCAAGAGTCCGATCTTCGTAGCGGCCCTATGCCGCCCGATACACCTGATTACTCCGCCATACATAAGCTCTATTTGAGCGAAGACATGTTCTACTCGCGCACGGACTTTGGATTTCTTTCTGCTCTGTTTCCAATTTCGTTAATGGATTACCCCGTTTACCTTTCCGGCATATCCGGTTCCTGTACCACTATCGACTGGCCGGGTTTCAGTGAATTCGCGATCATACTCATATAATTACCGACAGGTTTATAGCCGCTCATTGAAAACTCAGGAATACCGGCAGTCGGATTATTCATCATCGTGTACGCCGGAGCGATGCTCGCATTAGTAAGGCTGCCGTCAGGGTATGTGATTGGAATAGAATACGCATCCTGAAAATAAGGATATTTACATCCAAAGTTATAGAAAACGGTCTGGTCTTGGAGTATTATCGATCATAGCAGGCGAAGGTACTCCCATTAAAGTATAATCCTCGCCATCATTCGGTGCATCGCCAATCACCATTTCAATCAGATTCGGAACACCATCACCGTCATCATCCTCATCTGGGTCCACACAGTTGCTCCCCAGCACTGCGACAGGTTCGATAGTGATGCTCTTTGCATAAACCGCGCCTTCGATATGGGTGCGGGAGCAGATAGTCACAAACATGATCGGGGGAGTGAGAATACTGTTGAGATTGATCTCAGTGGCCGATTATGACGGAATAGTCGTTAGTGAAGATTTTGACACGGGGTGTAACCTGTTGTCGCCAATTTTGCCGTTGTTCGGTTAAGGAATTCAAGTGAGGTGTCCAGGTTGTAATTTACGTGTTAAGTCACTCCTTCACCCCAGAGATGAATTAGGAACTTTGCACAGGTATATTTAATGAGTTAAGTAACCTGTTTCATCCCAGAGATGAATTTATGATTCTCCACAGTTGCATTTAAGGAGTTAAGTCATTCTATCATCCCAGAGGTGACTTAAGGACTTTGCCACGGATTCATTTAAACGTGTTTAAGTCACTCCTTCACCCCAGAGATGAATTTATGACTCTCCACAGTTGCATTTAAGGAGTTAAGTCATTCTATCATCTCAGAGGTGACTTAAGGACTTTGCCACGGATTCATTTAAACGTGTTTAAGTCACTCCTTCACCCCAGAGATGAATTTATGACTCTCCACAGTTGCATTTAAGGAGTTAAGTCATTCTATCATCTCAGAGGTGACTTAAGGACTTTGCCACGGATTCATTTAAACGTGTTTAAGTACTCCTTCACCCCAGAGATGAATTAGAGACTCTCCACAGGTGTAACATATATCTTAAATCCAGTTTAACCAGGAATTTCAGGTGGCAGGTTCAAAGGGGAGAGAGAAATAGAAAGTTGTTCCTTTTCCAGGTCCTTCCGATTCCGCTCGAATCCATCCTCCATGGTGTTCAACGATTCTTTTTGCCAGTGCAAGCCCTACTCCAGTCCCTTCAGTATCGGAATTCAGCTTGTCAAAAAGCCCGAAAATCTTATCTTTGTATTTGGACTTAAACCCGATACCATTATCTTTGATAAAGAAAACCGTTTCCACCCCTGTTCTGACAGTGCCAATCTTGATATATGGAGAAGGTTGATTGGATGAAAATTTAATTGAATTTTCAATAATATTCTGGAACAGTTCAAAAAGCTCACTGCGGTACCCTATAACAATTGGCATTGAGCGGTCTATCTGCACATCGATGCCTTTCAGGTTGATTTTATCTTTAAAAAGATCAACTGCAGCTTGAGCAACCTCACTTAAATTAACAGGTTCTGCTTTCTGGGGAGCCAGCCCGATTCTGTTTATACTGATAAGATCGTTAAGCAGTCTCTGCATGGTCTCTGTGGCATGGATTATCTGCATAATATCCTGATGAAGCAGGGAGCGCTGGCCTTTTTGTGCATTCTCTTCGAGATATCCAAGAAAACCTTTGATTGTTATCAGCGGCTGTCGTAATTCATGAGATATGGTATAGGTAAATCTTTCCAGATCAGCATTTTTCTTTTCAAGCTCTTTAATCAGTTGTTCTCTTTCTCTGGTGGCACTTTTTTGTTCAGTAATATCGGTTATTATACCCTCCAGAGCCGATGGGATTCCATCTTCAAACAGTATAACGTTTCTCTGGTGAAGCCATCTTGGCTCACCATTTTTGTTTATAATTTTAAATTCAAATGTTGGATTTGTTTTGCCGATTAAAATTTCTGACCAATAGTTCTCAAAGGTTCTTCGCCAATCGGGGGCAAGGATGTTTTTAATGAATAAGGGTGATGAGTAGAAATCCTGTGGTAAGAAGCCGGTCACATCCTTTACAGACGGACTTATATACTCGTATCTGCCACTTGGAAGAGACTTGCGAAAAATGATGTCTTTTGCATTTTCGGTAAGGCGATGATATCTCTCTTCAGATCTTCTCAGACTTGACAATACTTTTTTCTGTTCTATAAAACTGTGAACTGCAAATACTATCAGTAAAGATGCAAACAGGACTACGATAAAATTGAGAATCAAGAAGGTTCTGTTCTGGCGTGTAAGTACTCCAAGAAGGCCACTTTTGGGGGGATAAACAATAATTTTCCAATTCAGTCCTGATGATTTGAATTCAGATTCAGATTCATCAGGGAGAGAAAAAAGCCCGATATTTTCACTATTCCGGGTCAAAGGAACTGAATCGGAATTTACAACCAGAACTGCAGCAAAACCTTCGGGAATAGAGCCTGAGGTAATCTGTTTTATTAAATAGTCAAGTTTTAAAATACCGGTAACTGCTGCTTGAACTTCCCCGTCTCTAAGAATAGGAGAGCTGAATACAGCAAGAAATTGACTCTCTTCTCTGGATCCACTTTTAATCAGGACAGGTTTACTTTCGCTGACAGACTGGGAGATTTGAGCGGAACTTAATCTGGAGATGAGAGTGTCTCTTTTTCCGGAACTGTCTAGAGAAATATGAGACAAGACATCTCCACCAGAATCGACCAGATCGATCTCTGAGTATGAGAGCTCTCTGCTTATTATGCCCATGGCATCAGTACGGAATCTCTTTTTGCTGATAGCAAAAGATGTTTTCTGCCAAAGTGACCTGAGATGTTCCAGGTCTTTCCTTCTTTCAAAAAGGATAAATTCGAGTTTTATAGCAGTTTGCATTGCCGCGGAGCTGCATTGGCTTTTTATGAGATCATGAGAGAGTTGCTGGGCTTTTTTGTACCCCAGGAAATTTCCGGCAACCAGAATCAGAAAGACCAGAAAGGGCAGGATGTAGAGGAGTTGATTGCTGTAATGGAAGGCTTTACGGCGCTGATTCATAGAACCCACTTCTAAGAATTAAGATTCAAAATTGCGCCTTTTCACAATGGATTAATATTCCAGTTCAACCAGTAATCGGCAACACAAGACATCTCACGTCTGAATTCATCAAAGTCAATTGGTTTAACCAGGTAACTATTTGCATTGTAATAATAAGATCTGACTATATCCGGCTCAGCCATGGAGCTTGTCAGAATTACGACCGGTATTGCCCTCAGATCCTCAGAACTCTTCACCTCCTTAAGCACATCGAGCCCGTCGATTTTAGGCAGCCGAAGATCGAGCAACACCAGACGGGGCCGGGGGTTAGATCCTGGAATGGAGTATTTTCCCCGCCCCAGAAGATAATCGATAGCACTTTCCCCATCGGTTACATGGACGATCTTTATTTTCTGTTCAAGCTGAGAGAGTCCTCTGGTTGTCAGCACCGCATGACTCTCATTGTCTTCAACAAGCAGTATTACTGATTCTTCTGCCACAAATGCTCCATTAAAAATTGCCGGATTGAGATTAAGGAATGCAAAATCTCCTCATAGTGAAAATGTGCAAAAAGCGAGCCGAGCCCTGGACCCCTTTCAGGCCCCGACCCGTTTTATCTGAAGAGAGTTGGTGGCTCCCTTTACCGGAGTCGTCCCGCTGATCAGCGCCAGAAGATCATTATTTTTAACGAGACCGGCGTTTATTAGAACCCCCTCCGCGTCACGTAACAGTCCGGTGATATCAGTGGCAAACCGGAGAAAAAAGGGAGTGACGTTCCAGGCCATTGAAAGCATACGAATAGTCTGCATTTCAGGAGAAAAGGCATAAAGGGGGGCCTGGGGCTTAATTTTTGAAAGATAGAGAGCCGTATCACCTGAAACGGTGAAGACACAGATAGGAATTTTCCCCATATCAGAACTGACATGTGCTGCAGCCTCACAAATAGCATGAGGGGGATAACAGTCTATTATCAGGTCGGCATTTCCTTCATGAATATAGTGACTGTTTTCCGTAATAGTGGCAATCTGTACCATTGTCTGTACCGATTCCACAGGGTATAAGCCCACTGCGGTTTCTCCGGAGAGCATGATGGCATCGGTACCATCAATGATGGCATTTGCCACATCGGTTGATTCGGCGCGGGTTGGAATGCGGCTGTGGATCATCGATTCGAGCATCTGTGTTGCCACTATGACAAGTTTACCGGCTCTATTAGCCTTGTCAATGAGCTCTTTCTGAATTACCGGAACAGCAAAGGGGGTGGTCTCAACCCCCAGATCACCCCTTGCAACCATGATACCGTCACAGACCTGCAGAATATCACTGATCTTTTCAGCGGCTTCAGGTTTTTCGATCTTTGCAATTATCTTCAGATCATTGCGTTTTTTGATGGTGATTTTCCTGAGATCCTCGATATCACCGGGGGTCCTTACAAAGGATAATGCTATATACTGAATGTCCTTTTCCAGGATGAAATTCAAGTCATTGAGGTCTTTTGCAGTTAAGGATGGGATCCCCAGGTCCAGTCCTGGAAAATTTACTCCTTTGAATGAGGAATATGCGCCTGTGCTCAAAGCGGTGCAGTAAATGCTTCCGGATTTCTCGATCTGCTCCACTCTCAGTCGTATCGCCCCGTCGTTTATCAGGATATGACTGTGTTTTTTGATTTTTAAATCCAGGCCGGGGTATCGAATAAATATTACTTTATCATCAGACTCGATCTCGTCAGAAGTTATCCTTACAAGCGCTCCTTCCTGAACAGTGAACGTTTTGTTTTCCCTTGTAGGACCGGTTCTGATTTTTGGTCCTTGTAAATCGATCAGAATGGCGGGTTCCAAACCGATTTTTCCAGCCTGCTGGCGGATATGCTGAATGACTGTAGAAGCTGAATTTTGTGTTTCATGAGAAAAATTGATGCGGAAAATATCTGTGCCTGCAGTGAGTAATTTATGGATTACTGCTGGGGTTGCGGAGGATGGCCCGATAGTGGCGACTATTTTCACTTTTTTTTTCATTTCTTCAACCCGCTTCAGTTTGGCGCCCTGAAACCCATCACACTTTTTTCTGATACATCCTTTACTGATTTTCTTGCGATAATGAACCATTCGGATCCGCAGTTTTGAATTGAAAAGATTTCGTATTCAGCCCGGGAAAAGTGCTCCAGGGATTCTTGCAGTTCGTGTCCGCAGACCTTCAGTACTTTTCATTCCATTTTGGTTGTCACTTTTGGGTTCCTTTCGCAAAGTTGCTGGGTGATGGGAATTTCAAGTTTCTGTAAGTTTCCCATTCTTAGCGGAAAGAGTGGGGAAGAGTGGTTTTGACAGAGACTGGTTAATGAAAATTTTTTAGGAAGCAAAGATTGGTCCTGAGGTTGAGGGAGGAGGAAGAAGTTCCGGAGCGTCCACCCCAGAGATGACTTAGTGCCAGGACCCAGGGGTTCCTTTTTCACCTCAGGGATGAAATAGTGACAATGCAAAATTTCCAAAATCATCTCTGAGGTGACACAGTGCCTCA
>CAYLVN010000206.1:1584-6237 GCA_964387115.1 uncultured Fibrobacter sp. | reverse complement strand
ATAAAAAACAATACCTCCGCCATGGTGAAGCCAACCGTCTGTCAAAAAGTAAGTATTTACATGCTCGGCCAGCATCGTAATAGTAAAGATACGTATGGCGTTTTTCAACAGCGAAAGAGGTATGATCAGAGCCAGCATGAATAATTTGAATGGCCAGCTTTTCAGGTACAATTCCACAGCAACAGCCCCCGTTATTATCAGAGCCATCGTGGATCGTATTCCGCTGCATTCAGGCGCTATAAAAATGCTTATGGTGTCCAGGTGAAACTCATTTCCATCACGCAGATAAGGCTGACCGACAACCAGATATAAAAAGTCGACCATAACTGCCGAGCCCCACTGGAGAAATCCTACTATCGAGTTTAAAATTTCAAGAGGAACCGGCACTGCTAAGAGCAGAAAAATAAATGAAAATGCAGATTTCCTTATCCCTGCCCATCCCCAGAAGGAAACAAACAATGCGCCTATTAGAGCGATTACTCCAATCGACTTCAGTGAGAGAGAAGCCGATTCATCTATCGGAAAGAAATTTAAAATTAAAACTCCGGCTGCAGCGCATAATGCAAAAACCAGCCCGCTTTTGTCACCCTTTTCTGACAAGAACGATTTGCGCTCCCGCCATAAAAAGAAAGCGCTTATGAAAGGAATGACCATAATATGGGAGTATGCCGGATCGTTAGATACAATCTGAACAAGCCTTCCTGCATCTTTTCCCAAAAGCAGCAGTGACAGCGGCAGAGCGGATATAAGGAGTGCGGTTTTCAGCACAGATGTATTCCGGAATATTTTCATAAAAAGAAAGTGACTTAAGAAGCGTATGTAAAATCTATCACTGTTTGATAACTGTCTCTTTTTCAAGCCTGATCGAATGTTTTTTTAACAGGTCATAGAGGGTGGGCCTGCTTATACCGGCGATTTTGGCCGCCTCGGAAATGTTGTACCGGGCATGACGAAGCAAATTTGTAATAAATTCCCTCTCAAACACATCGCGCGCATCTTTGAGAGTGAGCCCAAGCGCAGATGAAGCGCTGAGGGAAAGATCCTCAGGCTCAATAGTCTGATTAGAGCAGGTTATTGCCGCACGGCTGAGTTTGTTTTCAAGCTCACGGACATTTCCCGGCCATGAGTAGTGTGTAAGCGCCTGCTCGGCACGCGGAGAGATGGATAACTTCTGCAAATTAAACTTTGAACGGTACCGTTCAACGATCGAATTCGCTATCTCAAGAACATCCCTGTCCCTGTCCCGTAAAGGAGGCAGATCAACCTGAAATTCACTGAGCCTGTAAAAGAGATCGCTTCTCAATCCCCTCTGTGAAACACCATCACTGATTTCTTTGTTGTTAGTTGCGGCCACAATCCGCACATCGACCTTGCGCAGTTCCGTGTCTCCAAGACGCTGAACTTTCTGGTCCTCAAGAAAACGCAGCAGTCTCACCTGAAGGTTCTTTGGCATCTCCCCTATCTCATCGAGAAGCAAAGTTCCCTCATGTGCCATCTCTATAAGTCCGGCTTTGTCAGTGTTTGCTCCTGTAAAGGCTCCTTTTACATACCCGAACAGTTCCGATTCAATAAGGTTCTCAGGGATAGCTCCGCAGTTTATGGGGACAAAAGCCGCATTCTTTCGCCGGCTGTGGTAGTGTATCGCTCTGGCACAGAGCTCTTTTCCGGTTCCGCTCTCACCTGTAATAAGTACATTTACATCAGTTTCCGCAATGCGGGGAATAAGCTCGAAGATACGCCGCATGGGTTCGCTTGCGCCTATCATGAAGAAATTGTTTTCGATCTGCAGCTTCCCATCACTTCTGGATACCCCGGCGCCAGCCTTCTCAAATGACAATATCCGCAATGCTCTTTCTACCAGAACGGATAACTGATCGATATCAACCGGTTTATTAAGGAAATCAAAAGCCCCCCGTCTGACCGAATCGGGGCCCAGAGTATCGGAGGTATTTGCTGTAATGACCAGTATCTTGGTCCTGGAATCGATCTTAAGAATGGAATCAATCAGCTCAAGCCCTTTATCCGGAACATTGTCCAATCCCATATCAAGCAGTACAATACCGGGCATGGCCTTTTTAAAAACAGAAACACACTCATCAGCGGTACCAGCCTCCAGAACAGAGAAAGAACCGCTGAAAGCCCATTTCATCTGTTCCCGCAAACCGGCATTGTCATCAACGATCAGTAAAGAGTGCATTTTTTCTTATCAATTTGGATCAGTAAAAATAGACCAGATGTTACTAAAAAAGGATCAAGCTATTCCTGAATTTAATTTTCTGCCCGCAGCATTGCCAAGCATTTGCTTAAGGTTTATCGCAAAAGTATACAAAACAGAGTCCCGCCTGATACCTGTGAACTACAAAGAATCTTTCCCCCCATCTCCTCAACCAGAGTCTTGCACTGATAGAGTCCTATTCCGATCCCTTTGTCTTTTGTAGTGGAAAATGGGCGGAACAGACGGTTGCGTATAAAGTCCTCACTCATTCCGTATCCAGTATCCTCTACCGCGATAACCGCGGAAAATTCTGAAAACAACTTCTCGTTTCCTGAGAACCAGGTTGTGAGCCAATCAAGAGAGGATGAAACCGGCATGACCTTTATCGAAAGCCTGCCCTCTTTACCCTCCATAGATTCCAGGGCATTTACAACCAGGTTTTTTACGGTATAGAACAGCGCACTCTCATCAAACACCGCATAGACCCCGGGAACAATCTCTTTATGGAGTGCTATACTGCTGTGATTTTGTAAACCTGTTTCATCGATCAGCCTTGAAATAACCGGTTCTATCTCTGCATTGACATTCTTTATCCTGTCGCGTCTGGGCGGCATCGACAACTTTGATACCAGGTCTCCAAGATTCTTTGTGCAGCTTCTGAGAGATACCATGAGACTTTCCTGAAACTTTGGATCAGAGATATTCTGCTCGGCATTCCTGAGAAGAAGCTTCAATGTGGCAACCTGATTTTTTACATCATGAACAATAAAAGATGCCATGTGCGAAAATGACTCGAACTGCTTCTGTTCCAGCCGCTCTCTTAAAATCCGGTGTTTAAAGAGGAAATCTGCTATAACCGATGCATACGATTCAATTATCGAGGTATCCTCTATGTCAAATTCAGTACCTTTACATCTAAGTGCAAGCACAGCAAGAAGAGACTGGTGATGTAAAACAGGAGCCACACTGGTAATATCCAGTTTTGCAATCTCTTCAGGAGTTTCAGTCTCTATTTTCATTGAAGGCTCATCACCGGTGCGCAGCAGCCCGAAATAGTCGCCCTTGCGCTGCAGTGTGGCAATAAGTGGGCTTCCGGCCTTTATTACAGCAGTACCCGGCAGCTCCCTTTCTTTTGGCGAGACAAGCTCAAAATTTCCATTCTGCTCATTTGCAGTAAAAATGTAGGCGTGATCGGCATTGAGACTCAACCTCAGATGCTCAAGAAGCTCCTCAAGAGTTTCATTATACCCCTCAACACGACCTAAAATCCGGTGAAGAGAAAAAAACTGTGACCGGTAATCATAGCGGTTTGTATAGAGTCGCCTATTGACAAGTTTAGCGACCCTTCGCCTCATTCTGGCAGAACCAGCCAGTATGGTTCCGGCAAAAAGAACAGATACGCCAAGTACCTTAAAATCAAATGCAGACAGTTTTATGTTAAAAGCACGCAGTACCGTGGAAGTCAACCCCAGAGCCGTAAAGAGAGCCCCGATAATAAGCAGTGAAAATGAAGAATACACGGCATCACGGGTTACCCTGATTTTTTCTGCACCGGTCCTGTAGCGCACAAAACTCCACGGAACAGCACAAATCAAGGGCAGATAAAGAAATGCCGCAAATTCAAACCAGGAAGCAGGTACCCACCCGTAAAGAAGCCATCTTGTGGAAAAGACGATCTGGTGAAAAATAAGCACCAGAAATCCTGCAAAAGTGACCCACCCCAACCGGCGCTGATAAGTCAAGGCAAATCTGTAGATGTTTTCAAGCAGAAAAAGAGCATACACCAGTGACAATATGTGAAAGGCAAGGATTACAGTGGAAAGATATGATGTGCTTGCGAGTATTCTTCCCTGGTTTATCTGCACAAACAGCCCGGAGTTTACACCAGCCAAAACAGCTTCCGCAACAGGAATAATTATAAAGAGAAGATTTAACGGCAGTTTATTGAGCCCGGTTTTTCTACGGGTCTCTGATTCACCTGTAATCCTCCACAAAAGAGCTGACAGCGGCCCGATTATGAGGAAGTAAACAGGTAAAACAAATTGGTACGGAACATTGTCTCCCGATAGAAGAATCAAACCGGAAAAAAGTGCGCAAAGTAAAACAACAGCCGATATTAAAGATGCAAGAAGCACAGCTTTCAACTCCTGACCATGTTTCCTTTTCAGTGAACATTCGCAATTGTGCAATATATATTAGCGTCTCCATAATTATTGGCACTTTTTTCGATAGAAGTTGTCGGGGCTGGAATCGGGATCGTTCCTCAAATTAAGCACTCTTTGAACTGAGAGATCAGAACGAGCGGTGGAATTGTCTTTTACGTATAAGAATGTAAAATCGTTCATCCAGAGTTCCGCATCGATTCATTGCTTTTTGATACCGATACCGATTCCGACTCCGAAATAAAAACCTGTGTATTGCATTCCCAAATGAAAACC
>CAYLVN010000206.1:0-1484 GCA_964387115.1 uncultured Fibrobacter sp. | reverse complement strand
GTCAGACGTGGCCCCTATCCCTTACCAGATACCGTTGCCGCAATCCAAAACAGATTCCATTGCCATAAAGAATGATTATCTCAAGTTCATCTATGCAGCCATGCTTCTGGAATTTTCCCACTCCGAGGTGCGCCAGTTCTGGGACAAACACAGTTTCCCTTACGCCGGAGATCCACCGGATCTTTCGATTCTTTACAAATGGCTCTGGCAGGAGGACGCCTACTCAGATTTGGAGTTTTTTGTCAGGGTAACAGAATCAGTTGAGCCATTCCTTCTTTCAAAGGGTAAATACGCACCCGATTTCATCCGTAATGCCCTGCATAAACTTAATGGAGGCCTGGTTATCCCTTCAAAATCCATGATTAAATGGACCAATCCCGTCATGGAACTCTTTTTTCAAACAGATGATATCCGTCATCTCATCCTTCAACTAATTCCTCATTACACTTCGATTTTAGCTCCGGGCCTTCATCACAGACTAGCGGAGTACACTGTTGATGAAAAGAACGGCAGTGCAGATGCAACGATCGTGCTCATTGCCTCAATAGGAGATCCCCTGAACTCAACAGGTTCCCGTAAAATTCTCCCTCCTTTTGATTGTGAACTCTGGGTGACCATGATTGTTCAGACGATTCCCCAAAGCATGCATCTGAAACCTTTCGAAAATTTCTCTATAATCGCAGATACAAGACCTGTGCACAGCATCGTACCTGATGCAGTCTACAGAAATGGCAAATATTTTATAGAGGGCACAGAAATCGGCTCCGAAATATCATTCAACACATTCTGCAAAAACAGGTCGATCTCTTCAATCCTTGAGGACGGCAGAATCCCTGATATTACTGTGGCTGATATAACACACGACTACTACTGCCCGGCGCGAAAACGCATTGTCCTGCACAAAGGATGCGCCTACGGATCACCTGCATGCCTCTACAGTTTTAAATTCAATACTAAAGTTAAAAAACCAAAAGGTTTTTTTACATCGATAATCGAGGAAACTACAAGCGATACAAACCGTTTCTGGCTCAAAGTACAGGATAAACACAATGAGCTCCTCGGGAATATCGAACCGACAGCGAATTTTGTATACCATGTCAGGGATGAGAGTGTCTCTGTAAATGGAAAGCATCTGGTGAAATCGGTTCCGGCAAAGATGCTCCGCTATATACTTAAACAGTATAGCAAAAATCAACAGTGTGAATTTGAGTACCGCGAATTTATCAACAACCCGGATATCGTCCTCAATACTCTGGCACCTAATATGGCAGTCAGGCTCTCAAGACTGGCCAAAGCACTGGATGAGGGGTTTCCTTCACTGAAAATTATCCGCACCGAACGGGGAAAATTCAGCATCAAAGCCTTATGCAGGCTCTCTTATGTTGAAAAACAGGATTGAGACACAAGAAATTATCAATTACGAATTGTTAATTATTACCTGACTTATGCACCCGGATCAGGGCGAATTGCACTTATCCCTTGTG
>CAYLVN010000205.1:0-6246 GCA_964387115.1 uncultured Fibrobacter sp. | reverse complement strand
GGTAATACCTGATCCCCAAAAATGCTTAAACTCTGCAACCAGGGGTATTTAAAACAAATGGATACAAACAGCAGCCAGAAGGTAGTGGTCGTAACAGTAGTTTATAATGGCGAAAAGACCCTTGAAAGTACTATAACAAGCGTACTGAGCCAGACTTACACAAACACAAACTACATAATCATAGACGGCGGGTCGACCGATAACAGTGTGAATATTATCAGAAAATATGAGCAGCAACTCTTTTACTGGATCAGTGAAAAAGACAGCGGGATTTTCAATGCCATGAATAAGGCTGTCAGGCTGATAAAAGATCCCGAGTCGTATGTCTGCTTTATCAATTCCGATGATTATTTCTGTACAAAGCGGTCAGTTGCGGAGATGATTGCCAACAGCGACAACTGTGATTTTGTTTATGGGAAAGTAATCAAAACCGCTCCCGGGTATAACTACGTTTCCGGTTGGGAAATGAATCTCCGGATGTTAGCCGAAAAGCACGTGAATCATCAGGCGGTTTTCACTAAAAGATACGTTTTTGACAAAATCGGTCTTTTCAATGAGAGATACCGGATAAATTCAGACCATGAGTTCATTGTAAAAGTCTTCCGGGATTCATCTTTGAGTAAAAGATTTATACCCAACACAGTTTCTACAATGAGAACGGGCGGAATCAGTCACGAGAGAAACTTCCTGAGTATTTATGAGAGGCTTAACATCACAAGAGAATATTTTCCAGCCCATATTTACATAACGCAATGCATTCAGAGTTCCACAATGCTTCCAAGGCTCTGCTTCAGACTGATTCTGAAAAAAACCGGGCTTATTTACTTATGGAGAAGCATTAAATCACTATTCCAGCCTTTGCCAATAGGAAGCAACTGATTCATTACGACTACAAATATAATAGGTATTCGGTTTTTCAGGTCAACAGTTCCATAATCCTAAAAAACGCAGTTGGATAAATTAAACACATACAGCAAAAGTGCAACGTAATGGCGGTCCCCCGGACCTCAGAATTGCAGCCCCGCAATCCTTGAACAGGTTGTTTTTACCTTCCCGTCAGGCCCCCTTGTAGAGAATTCAACCAGGTACACTCCTACCGTTTTAATACCGGTTACAAGTGGTGGAATAGAACTCCCGCCGGAGATGTATGGTCTTGCAACACCGGACTGCTGCGCCACGACTCTTCCGCCGGTAGTGAAAACCCTTATACGGTACGGGGTCACAACTGAAGGATTGAACCTGAAATGCAGCACGCCGCTCGAAGGGACAATGGCAGCGACCCGAAAAGGCTCTGCTTGTGCAATTTTCACTGTCAAAGGTTCTTGCACCAGTACAGAGAAACTGACGGATGCAGCAGCACCGCTATCATCTTTGACTGTTACCATCATTTTATGCAGACCACAGCTGTCGGTTTTCCAGCTCAGCACTCCACTGTTATCAATACTTACCGATTTTGGACATTCACTTACCTTCCATGAATGTGACTGATAATAGTCGGCGTCATGTACCCTCATGCGAAGGACAAGGCTGTCACCCATATAAACAGTGTCATTCTCAACGGGAAACAAGATCGGTGAATCATTGAGTTCATCACCACGCATCCGGTCACGGACAAAGGTCCCTGAAACCGAAAGCATCGCTGCTGTCCACCCCCCCAGAGTATCTGCCACTGATTTCAGTGCCGCCGAGCTTTCTCCGGAACTACACAGGCTCCAGTTGCACCATGATATTCCGGTGCTGTCAAGGAACCGCAGCCACACTGAGGACTCTTCCGGAAAAACACCACCCGACCCGGTACTGGTACTTGTTCCCCATTCCGAGACAAACAGCGCCAGGCCCGAATCAAGAGCAACCCGGGCTTTGCGCATCAGTGTATCACCGTGAGTCCCCGCATAAAAATGGAGTGTATAAGCTATATTGTCATACGAAAGAGGTGCGAGCGCTACACTATCAACATCCTGACTCCAGGTACTGCTTCCCACTAAAATGATATTATTGGTATCATACGCCCGGATCGCAGAAATTACTTCTTCTGCATACGGCCTGATATCTTTTTTCCAGAACACACTGCCATTTGGTTCATTGCAAATTTCGTAGATAATGTGGGAGTCATTTTTATAAGTCATCGCCATCTCGGTAAAAAAGTCAATCGCCTGTTTCTTATATTGATTCGGGTCGTTATCATAAAGAATATGCCAGTCGATAATGCAGTAGATTCCCGCGGCCTTGGCCCAGGCGGCAATCTCCTTCACCCTCTTTTTTACTTTTGTATCGGTAATATACCCGTTCTGATCGGTATACATCGCAGCCCTGACCACACTTGCACGCCAGTCTGATGCAAGCCATTCAACGCTCTGCCGGTTCATGTACATGCCATACCACTGAAGCCCATGTGAACTCATTCCCTTGAGCTGCACCGGATAGCCATCTTTGCTGCACAAATGTCCGTTTTTAACGGAAAGTCTGCCATAGCGCACCAATGGCCGTCCCTCTGGAGGCTGCGGCTGTGATCCGATAACAAACTCCATAATAGCCTGCGTCGATCTCAGCTTGCCATCAGTCACTGTAACAGGAACATTCAGAATTCCACCACAGGAGTCGGGAATGATCTTTGTGCCCTCAACAGAATATCCAGTTCCGGGAACTATCTCAATCCAGATGCTGTCGTTATCCGGATCGGAGGCCACCACATTCTGCCCGAATGAAACATTGATTTCTTCACAACTGACATACGTTCCCCCAACAGCGAAGCGAATAACCGGCACACGGTTTCCTTTTGTCACCGTGAGGACAAGATTCAGAGCTTCCGAGGTATCGTATCGGTCAGTCGCCCTGACAGGAATTATAAGCTCACCGTAAAAAGAGCTGTCGGGTTTGATGGTAGGACCGTTTACTGTATAGTGCTCACCTGGTGTAACAACGAAATAAAGCGGATCATTATCGGCATCCGATGCAATAGCCCCCCCCAAAGTCCCAAGCCTGATTGTAAAAGTTTTCCACTGCCCGATCTGCTGCGGTTTCACTTCACTGAGCACCGGAACGCTGTTGGGTACCACATGTACCGGCAGCATTACGGTATCGGAAAAGTACAGTCCATCAGTCACCTGTACCGGAACGGCCAGGTCGCCGGTAAATCGGGTCTCCGGTATGACGAGACTATCCTCTACGGAATAATGCATCCCCGGATGTACGATGGTTCTGAGCCGCGTCTGATCGTCGGGATCAACCGCTTCAATACAGGCTAAATTGACAGTCACGGGTTCAAAATAACGTGTGGTCTGTGGTGTAACCTTGACGATTACCGGAGCGTAGTCAGGTAAAATATTCAGTTTGACGCTCCTTGTCGTATCGGTTCCATCCGTTGCACGGACCGTTGTCCTGATTTGAGACGTACGGCCGGAATCTATAACGACTGTATCGCCCCGAACCGTCATGCCGCCTGCAGTATCAACGATAAATCTTAACGGATCGACGTTATAATCCTTGACCCGCACAATTGACGTATCAATAATCAGCAGATCTCCATAGAGCCAGTTGATAGTCACCTGCGTATCGAGCGCCATTGGAGGACAGTTAGCAGCGATCCGTTCGAAGGAACCGATATCGATACCACCACAGGAGATACGGGGCTGTCCAGCAAGATCTGTGGATGGAATTCCAAGCCCGGTGGTATCGGGAGTACCAAGATCTATACAGGGCGAACGGCTCGAGGGGACGTAGTTTACATTTGTAATATCTGTAAACATCGGATCTACACCGACGAGACAATTCCGGAAACTGGTACTCGTTGTATCGATCGTGTCGGAAAGTGTATTGTCCCAGAACAGTGAATTAACGATTTGTGCACGCCATATTTTAAAACAACCCCCGTTTCCGGTATTTCCAGTCATGGTACAATTAATAAAATGGATGTCCCTGGTATCCATGCAGCCGGGAGTTCCACCGCCAGAATTGCCAGAAAATAGACAGTTGATTATTTTTCCCGAACTGATACCATAGGTAGACAGTGCAGCGGCTATACCCGGGGTTGAATTATTAAGAAATGAACAATTTACTGCACTCAAGCTGCTGTTGCTTAAATGTATGGCTGCAGCCCCCGATCGGGCATAATTCTCGCTGAAGACACATCGTTCAATTCTCAGGTCGGAATTGAAAAGGATGATAGCCCCACCATAGGTATTGTTGCTGTTTTTCCTGAAACAACAGTCGTAAATAGAAATTCCCTTGTGGTAGTATATATGCATTGCACCACCCGAGCGGTAGTTCTTTGCAAATTGAATTCTTGAGTAGCGTAGAACCGATGCCCCGATGCTGCTCCGTTGCCCGAAAAACATGCCTATCCAGCAGGCAATTGTGTCTGTTGCAGAAAAGAGGATACTGTCATTTTCGGTGCCCTCAGCCAGAAGTGTCCCAATCACTGCAAGCGAACAGGATGGTTGGAATGAAATCACCGATCCGGGCGCAATGGTCAGCTTGACACCTTCCGGAACCAGAACACCTTTGGTCACAATCACCGTATCACTCCACTGACTGTCCGCCTTAAGCGTATCAATGGAAATTGTGGTTGTAACCGCATTAATCACTGAAACACACAAAATTATGATCAAAAAAGGTGACCGGATCAAAACAGTGCTCCCGAAAAAGGGCTTTACTGGGGATCATCTGTAAATGTACACTATTTCTGCTGCTATGACAACTGATTTTATCGGCAGAAAAGACAACTTCCTACCCACCTGTTACTGTGGACCCTGCGTTTATTTCGGTATTACTGTTATGGGAATATTTCTGATTTCAGACCAGTTTTAAAAACCTTGATGGCCTGAACGATTTTTTTCTTCCATAAATCTCTTTTCGGCGGACAGAGAGAAAAAAGAGGTGTTTCTCAGCCCGGGTAACAGCAACATAAAAAATCCGTTTTTCCTCATCCCAGTCACAATCAATCTGTGGAGCTTTAAACAAGCCCAGAAGAAATTCCTTTGCATTCCCGGGTTTCGAAACTGAATTCGGCTGATAATTAGGAAATACACTCTCTTCCATGTCACAGAGGAAAACAACAGGGAACTCAAGTCCCTTGCTCTTATGCACGGTGAGCAGTGCAGGGAATTTGTCAGAATCGATCGATCTTTTTTCCAGGTACTCAGAAACCCATTGCAGGCTGCGATTGAGCCTGAAGAGAACGGCCATTGAAGGTATCAAGACATTTTCTATTGTGCTTAAAAGAGAAGCTTTCTTTAAAATCCAGGAAATCATCTGCTCCTGATCATCAAAGGCATGAGCAGATGGAACAGGACCGGAACCAGTCCTGCATTTCCCTGAAACCAGGATTTTTCTGTAAGCAGCCGGTTTATCAGAATTGATTTTGTTGGCGGATTTGAGAACAGATGGCGTACTGCGATAGTTTACCTGTAATTTGAGTACCTCAGCACCCTTGAAATGGCTGCAGAATTCAAGTGTAGGTCTTATATCAGCACCACGGAAAGCATATATGGCCTGATCATCATCCCCCACTGCAAAAAGGTATTTATTATCTGCCAGCAAAGCTTTAAGCAGAGTGATCTGGACAGGATTTGTATCCTGAAACTCATCAACAAGAATAGCCCTGAATTTCAAGGCAAAAAACTCTGCGATAGAGGGTTTACATTGAAAAAGACGCAAAGTCCCGGTAAGCAGGTCAGAGAAATCCCACAGCCCCGAAGATTCCTTCTCTTCCTGAAGTCTTCTTTCAATACAGTTGAGAAGATCCGACTGTGATTTATCAAGTTTTGAGAGTCTCTCCGGGAAAACAGATTTTTGTGCCAGCAATGAATCGATACCGAAAAGATCTGACCGGAGCATTTTACGTTCAAGAGTTGTTGTCAGACGGACGAGCTTTCCAAGCCGTTCTTTTTCATTTATGAGCCTGGGGTTAGACTGAAATCCGATATCGGCGAAGTGATCTGCTTTATCAAAAGATCCCGATAGCACTTTTAGTGCAAAACCGTGAAATGTTGTTATGACCGGTAGATTAATAACCTTTTGTGCACAAAGCAGGCGTGAAACTCTGGAGGCCATTTCTTCAGCGGCTTTACGGGTAAAAGTGAGAGCGAGAATTTTTCCTGGATCTATACCCGATTCAACGAGAAATGCAATACGCCGGGTAAGAACAGTTGTTTTACCGCATCCGGCACCGGCTAGGATCAGGATATGCCTGTCAAGGGAAGCGGTTACAGCGTTTTTCTGTTCTTTATTGAGGCCGTCAAGAAGAGT
>CAYLVN010000204.1:5302-6307 GCA_964387115.1 uncultured Fibrobacter sp. | reverse complement strand
GTTACAGTCTCATTTCTCTGAATTTCTCATTTTTAACCAGACCCGCGCAATTCAAGGAGCAGCCATCTATGGCTTATTCCATCAAAAAGATCGCATTTATCGGTAATTATGTGCCACGCAGATGCGGCATAGCCACTTTCACAGCCGATCTGTGCGGTGCGATCAGAGAACAGTTTCCTGAGGTACAGTGCCTGGTAATAGCGGTAAGCGACACTCCGGGGCAGTACAAATATCCCGAAGAGGTCAGGTTTGAAATTGACGAAAAAGAGATTTCATCCTACCAGCGGGCTGCAGAATTCATAAATCTCAACGACGTCGATGTGGTGTGCCTGCAGCATGAATACGGAATATTCGGGGGCTCTGCAGGGAGTCACATCATCTCGCTTCTGCGGGAGTTGAAGGCGCCGGTAATAACCACGCTTCATACAATCCTTGACAACCCACGTCCGGAACAGCAGAAGGTCATGGATGGACTGGCACAGACCTGTTCCTGTCTGGTATCTATGACCCGTAAAGGGGAGCGGTTCCTGACTGATGTATACGGCATCTCTCCGGAAAAGATAGAAGTGATACCCCATGGCATTCCGGATATCCCCTTTGTGGACCCCAATTTCTATAAGGATATCTTTGGTGTAGAAGGGAAGCTGGTGATGCTGACTTTCGGCCTGATCTCTCCCAATAAGGGAATCGAACACGTTCTGAATGCTCTGCCGGAGATAGTAAGTGAGTTTCCACAGGCGATGTATATAGTTCTGGGGGCCACCCACCCCAATCTTATCCGTCAGCAGGGTGAGATATACCGTCTGAGCCTCGAGCGGCTGGCGATAAGAAACGGGGTGCAGAAAAATGTAATCTTTTACAACAGTTATGTTGAACTTGAGCAGTTAAAAGAGTTTATAGGTGCCGCCGATATTTACATCACCCCCTATCTTAACGAATCGCAGATTACCTCCGGAACTCTTTCTTACTGTTTCGGGGCGGGTAAAGCGGTGATCTCAACCCCCT
>CAYLVN010000204.1:1438-5292 GCA_964387115.1 uncultured Fibrobacter sp. | reverse complement strand
GCTTTCTGATGGAAGGGGGACTCTTGTTCCTTTTTCAGACCACAAGATGATAGCCAGTGAGGTTATCGCTTTACTGAAGGATGAAGTAAAACGGCACGCAATGCGAAAAACCGCTTATCTGCTGGGAAGAGACATGGTATGGAGCAATGTGGCAGGTGTTTACATGAAAGCCTTCGAGGAGGCCAGAATCACCAGAGGGCAGATGTCAAGAAGGCTTTTCAGCGCCAAAACCCTTGACCAGCAGAAACTGAATCTGCCCCAGTTCCGTTTTGATCATCTGTTGATGATGACCGATTCTACCGGAGTGCTCCAGCACGCAAAGTACACCGTTCCCGACTACAATGAAGGCTACTGTACAGATGACAACGCAAGGGCACTTATTCTTTCGGTGCTTCTGGAGGAGCTGGAGCTGAGAAATCCGGAAATAAACCGCATGGCTGTAAGGTGTATCGCATTTCTCAACCACTCCTTCAACCGGGAAACAGGCCGGTTCCGCAATTTTCTGAGTTTCGACCGTCAGTGGCTCGAAAAGACAGGATCTGAGGACAGCCAGGGACGTGCGCTCTGGTCTCTGGGGACTTGTATCGGCAGGACCGGCAATGAGGGAATTCACAGGCTGGCAAGTCAGCTTCTGGAGAAGGCTCTTCCGAGAGTTTTCTCATTTGTTTCACACCGGGCATGGGCATTTTCCCTTATCGGAATTCATGAATATTTCAGGAGACTCAACGGGGACCGGCTCCTTGACAGTCTTCGGCAGGAGCTTACCGACCGGCTGGTAGACTCATTTGTCAAGAACAGCACAGATGACTGGCCGTGGTGTGAAGATAAGGTGACATATGCAAACCCCAGGATCCCTCATGCGCTTATTCTGAGCGGACGCTGGACCGACCGGGCGGATGCTTTGCAGATAGGACTGAAGGCGCTCAGGTGGCTGGTTCAGATCCAGGCTGGTCCGGAAGGGTATTTCCGTCCGGTTGGATGTAACGGTTTTTATACCAGAAATCAGTTTCTGGCCAAATTTGATCAGCAGCCTCTTGAGGCATACAGCATGATCTCGGCGTGTATCGAGGCTTACCGCACAACGAAGGATGAGTACTGGTTAAATGCGGCGGGGATGGCATTTGAGTGGTTTCTGGGAAGAAATGATCTGGGGATAATGGTTTACAATCCAGAGACCGGCGGCTGTAAGGATGCACTTCATGTGGACAGGGTAAATATGAATGAGGGGGCAGAATCGACACTCGCTTTTCTTCTGTCACTGGCAGAGATGAAGCTTTTAATGCAGTCGCTTTGATTGTTTTGGGGTATTTAGAGATGAAAATCGCAAGTTGGATGAGGCAAAAAGGCGAAAGTATGTTAAATGAAATGGAGGTCCTCGACCAGGCTCTGGATTACATTGGGGGAAACGGGCTTAAGGAGGCAGAGATCGATTTTAGCCTGGCGTGCTTTTTCGGAGATGCAGGAGACATCCATGCCGGTCCACAGGATGATTTTTACTCCGGGGAGTTTTTCTTTGGCGTAATGGGAGATGGCGATTCCTGCCTCATTGATTGTTTCGCTGAACCCCAGGTCGGTGATAATGAGCTGGTAGATGTTTTTGTCAATAAATTCAATGGCTTCATCGAAGGTTGCGGAGGTATCGATCTGGAAGCCTGAATTGCAGTTTTTTGTTGTGCAGGTTTCTTTTCAACCCTTCTCCTCAACCGTTTAAGCTGCCCGCCTGTTATTCTTATCTGTTCAGATAGCAATTTACATACCAAATTGTGCATCAGACAACCATCACTATTGGCACTCCCTATTGTTTTAAGAGCGAGGGAGTCTCATTTTCAGGCTTGATATTCACATGGGACACACCCCTTTAAGTCATTGATTTTATAGCCTGTTACATTATCAGATGAGGCTTGTGGTTTCTCTGTTCCTGAATCCTTCTGAGTGAGGGGTCTGAGTGCTGCTGCGCGTCAGTAAAGAAGGTTCTGTTCTGCTTGACATCCATGGTGCCTGAGGCTCATATTTGCCAGATTTGTTGCACAATTGCGAATAATTTAATCAAAAAAGCGACTTTTGCACCCTGCCCAAAGACTCTCCTGTGTGGCACTACTCTTGCATTAGGCTCCATTGAGAGCACCGTTTCTACCCTTTTTACCTGTTTTCAGGAGGAGTGAATGTCTGCCAAGAAGATCCTTGTTATTCTAACTGTTGTTTCCATGATTATTGCGGGTGGTGGCTGTACGGGGGCACTCTCTGAGAAAAGTGCGATGCCCGGCAGTCTTCTTGAGGGAAACCGCTTTGTCTGCGGCGATGCGCTGCGCATATCTCTTCCCCTTGACACGCTTTCATTTCTCAATGGTATCTACCCCATTGACTACAGCGGCTATGTGGTGCTTCCCATACAGGGCAGAGTCAATGTGATGGAGTTTACGGTGCCGGAGTTCACCGAATGGGTCCAGAAGACCTATGAGCAGTATATACGTTTTCCGGAGGTTATGGTGACTCCCCTGATCAGGGTGTCGCTTCTGGGGGGGTTCAAGGCTCCGGGGATGTACTATGTGGAGCCGCAGAGATCGATCTGGGATCTGATCTCTCTTGCTGGGGGAACAAACCATGAGAAGGGGCTGCGGAAGCTGGTGTGGGAGCGCAACAGGCGGGTGATACAATACGATCTTATACCCATGCTTCAATCGGGGCAGTCGCTTTACGCTCTGGGTTTTAGATCCGGAGATCAGATCTGGACCCCCACGGAGAACCGCAATCTAAGGGAGATACTGGTCAGAGAGGTTCTTCCTTTTGCGACCTTTGCCCTCTCTCTTTACCTGGGCATAATGACCCTTAAAAATGACAATTAACCTAAACTCAAACGCAGAGGTAAGCTGTGAGCTTCAGAACCCAGACAAATCAAACTAGCATGAGTCGTCAGCTGGACCACTATGTGCATCTTCTGAGGCGCAAATTGTGGTTTGTGCTTCCGGTAGCCGTTGCTGTAATCGCAGGATATCTCTTCACAATTTACAAGCTGGATATTGCAAAACCGCAGTTGGGTGCCACGGCGATACTTCAGTTTGACGACCCGGATGAGCTCAGTGCGGTGCAGGAGAGGGTCTGGCTGGAGTCTGATGCCAAGGCGGTACTGGTAAAGAGCAGATCGTTTCTGGAGGGGGTGGTAAGAAAACTCTCTTTACAGCTTCAGGTCTCCCGTTTCAGCCGCTCAGATATATTCGATTCGGTATCGGTCAATCTCGATGCCCCGGTTGGAAACTACGAGTTCAGGCCTGATGCCGACTCTTACACTCTCTCTTTTATAGATCCTTACGCCGGTAACAGAAGCAGGGTGATTGCAAAGGGGAAGATCTCCTCTTTAAAGGAAACCTCCCTTCCCGGGTTCACCCTCAGGTGGTCCTCAGCATTTCTCACCTCTCCCTGCAAAGTGAAATTCACGATTGTGCGCCCCCGTGATGCGATCGACAGGATCGTGGATAATCTCTCGGTTAAGACCACCGGTAAAAACTTCACTATCATGTCCCTTACCCTTACCGGAAGAGACTACGAGGTGATAACTGAAACTGTCAATGCGATTGCAACGGGCTTTGTGCAGGAAAACTCATCAACTAAACAAAACAGAAAAAGCACCGTGCTCGATCTTCTGGAAAAGCAGCTTGAGACCGCCAGAAAAGAGATGGTCAGAGCAGAGGGAGAACTGCGCAGATTCCGTGAAGCTAACCCCACCGTGGGACTTCAGGACGCATTTGCCCCCCCTGTTGCACTCCTTGACCTTAAAGAAACCGAGGCTGAGCTTAAATCCGCTATCCTTCAGGCCCAGAGTCTCCAGGCAATAGTTGGCCAACTCGAAGCAGCCACGG
>CAYLVN010000204.1:0-1428 GCA_964387115.1 uncultured Fibrobacter sp. | reverse complement strand
GTCTCCAGGAGCGCTACAGGAACACCGTGGACTCCCTGCGCATCCCGGTGTTAAACGAGATGGTCTCATTTCTAAACCGTTTCCAGACCGGCACTGCCGAGGCACTGGGCTCAGAGCTGCAGGGGCTCGCCGATGAGTCAATGAGGCTCAGAGACAACTACTCACCTTTACATCCTCTCATAACCCAACACAAGACCGATATACGCAATTTTGGCACGAAAGTCACCTCTGCGCTGCTTGATCTCACAAATCAGCTCAGCAGAAAGGTGAGTGAGAACAACACCCGTATAGACAAGATTAACACCGAGATCGCCGGTCTGCCGTCAAAAGAGCTGCACCTGTCAAATCTGCAGCGCAGATACGAGGTCAACTCCGAGATCTACTCCAATGTGCTGACCCGGTTCAACGAGGCAAAGATAGCCAGGGCCATGGAGGTGGGTGATGTTTACGTAGTGGATCTGGCAGTGGTTCCTGAGGGAAGTTCCGATCCCAAGACTTTAGTGGTGCTTTTGGGGTTGGGGCTGTTTCTGGGTCTCATAGCAGGGGTTGGTCCCGTTTTGGCAGTCGACCTTTTTGATCAGACCGCCCGCACCGAAAAAGATCTCCGCAGGATGACCGATATGGTTCTTCTTGAGGCGGTGCCCGTAAAGGGGTGCTGGGGGAAGTCAAAGGATGGAGAGCAGAAAACGATCGAAAGTAAACTTGTGGCGGCAGATTACACCCAGAACTACGTGGATGATACGTACCGGTCTTTGCGCACAAAGGTTCTTCTGAGTCTTCATGAGGAGAAAAAGAAGAGGATCATCGTCACAAGCCTTAACATGGGAGAGGGGAAATCATTTACTGCCGCAAACCTGGCCATCACCATGGCGCAGCAGCTTATCCCTACCCTGCTTATTGACGGAGACATGAGGCGGGGAATTCAGCATTTGCACTTTGGTCTGGAGAAAAATCCCGGTCTCTCAAATATTCTCTCCGGCTCTTTTCCACTGAACGCCTCCTATCTGCAGTCATCGCTGCAGAGCACCCATGTCAACTATCTGACAATTCTGGGCTGTGGGAGTTCGGTACCAAACAGCGCAGAGCTTTTAAATTCGATGCGTTTCAGGGAACTTCTGGAGCTTTTGTCCAATAATTTCGAGATGATAATCATGGACACCCCACCTGTGGCGGTGACTACCGATGCCATGGGGATACAGGATATGTTCCATCGTTATATGTTTGTAGTAAGGGCCGGGCATACAAACATAGTAGAGCTTAACAGAAAGATAAAGGAGTATCCGGGCCTTCGTAAGAAGGTGCTGGGGGTTGTTTTTAACGGCGCGCCTTACCGCCGCAGGGAATACTATCAATACGCAAGCTACAGATACTGAGATATGTGCGGCATAGCAGGGATATTTCATCCGGACCCTCTTTTTCCGGTTCCCG
>CAYLVN010000203.1:0-6326 GCA_964387115.1 uncultured Fibrobacter sp. | reverse complement strand
CCGCTGATTGTGTCGGAGCTGTCCTGCTCATTTATGATTATGTCTACATCGCTGAGAAGTTCTTCTGTGGTGTCAGGATCATTTGCTGAGCAGAAAGCGGCAGATAAAAATATCAGTATAATGGCATAAGGCATCTTTGTCTCCTGAATGCTTTTCCACTAAACCAGAATGCAAGATAAGGGCCAGTGATATGCGAGAAAAAGGAGTGTCAGTGTCTGGAAGAGGGTGCTCCCGAAATAAGTAGAAAACAAGGATAAGAAATTTTTGGAAGAGGGTGTTCCCTCTTTCGCTTCAGCCCGTCGAAGACGCCGTATTTTAATGAGAGCATGTGCACTGAGCGAGAATGCATTGTGCCAGGTGTCGGAAGTGAGGCAAATCCGATTTCTCCATTGATTGCAGCGACAACGCAGTAGAGTTTGAAGTCTGAGATGAAAGAGACCCTTTCGGGTTCAAAGAAAAAAACATACCTTTGGCAACTCCTGACTTGCGACTTGCAACTTGCGACTTGTGACTTTGTTTACTTTATGTGATTGAAAACAGAATTAATTTTGACGAACAGTTTCTCTCTTTTCAGCATTGTACCATGGAATGGAACAGGCATGAAATCAGCCTGCGGTTCAAGAAGGTTTTCTCCATACGAACGAATGCCATGTGGGTTTCCTGTAACAGAAAGAACTGTAGGTGCGATGTCAAGAAAAGAGGCAACTCTCTTCTCTTCTGAATACTTCCGATTATCTGGTGTGATTATAAATAAAGGTGTAAACTCGTAATAGATACCCGATTCTTTGAAAGAAGCCTGAGTAAAGGGACCATCTTTTATGCCAGGAGTATGGTCTCCAAAAATCATGATAAATGTGTTGGGCTTGTACGTTTTTATCTCCTGTATCACACTGTTTAAAGTGCTGTCGACATAAGACATGCATTTGAAGTAGTTCTGGACCTTTGTTTCGTTTATGTCATCGTACCAGGTGGTATGGTAATAAGATTTTGTAAAAGTGAAAGGATCATGGCTGCTCATGGTAATTACATAATAGAAAAACTGGTCTTTTACGGACTTCATTGAATTGAGGGAAAAATTGAATACATCATGATCCGGAGCGCCCCAGCATATCTCTTTGAGTTTCATATCGAAGATATCGTAAAATGCGGGGAACCCCATTTTCTTAAAAGCAATTCTGCGGTTAAAGTATTCGCCGCGATTACCGTGAAACATTTTTACAACAAAACTGTCTTTCACAAGGCTCTTTGCAAGTGAGTTGGAAAAATCGTAGTTCCTGATTTTCATTGATGGAAACTGGTCAAGCGGCTCCAGACTGTTTATTACAGAAAACTCACAGTCTGATGTTGATCCGGCTTTGTGATAGCTGAGCACATAGGGATAGTAAATTGCGGTTTTACTGAGACTGTTAAGATAAGGGGTGACATGTTTTCCCTTGTGCGTCTTATTTACAATAAAAGATTCCATGGATTCTACCTGAATGAGAAAGAATCCGGGAATCTCTTTTGTTGTGTCGATTCGAGCCTCGATAAGTTTTCCTCTGTCGCCAAGTATCTTCAGATACTTTGTATTCTGATTCAATCTGAACAGGTTGACAAGGTTAACCGGGCCGATACCGAATTTGCGTATCGCCTGAAGCTCTCCTGTATAGCGGTCATCCATTGCATAAAAGAGATTTGAGTTCTTCGAATTATCCCAGCGGGCGAATTTTATGAGAAAAATCAGAAACGGGAGATAAAACGAATACCTGATCACCGGATTACGAAAAGAGATTTCCTTTCTTAGAAAAAACACCCCCGCAAAAAGAGGTAAATCGATCAGGACTGTCAGAAGTCCCGGTTCAAAACGAGCCCCGACATGTGAATACAGCTCTATGACTTCTTTGTAAAGGTGGATATACTGGCTCAGGTGGGGATATCCTTCGAAGAAAAGATAATAGGAAAGATTGATAGTTAAGAAAAGAAGCTGAAGGACATAAAACATAGTCAACAGCCAGAATCGTTTTAATCTGAAAATCGACAGAATTACAAATGCACAGATCATCAGATAGGTGAAGAAATAGCCAGCGGTTGTGGTAAAATGTGGATTTTTCAGATCGCAAAGAGTCAGTCTGAAAACGGTACACTTGTAAGCATTTGCAACTATGAAAATAAAGAGAAAGATTATCGATAGAATCTCTTTTGAAAACCTGAATCTGAATAAACCGCTCTTTGACGTCAATCTACAGTTCCGCTATCAAACGTGATGAATGATTTTATATCAGCGTATGCTTTATAGGATAGAAAATTAATTGTGACAGCAGAAAAATCACCTGAAAAATTATACTTTTACAATTCTGGAAATAGTGGGCCGCAGGAACTAAATTTTTAATACCTCTAAATATTCAGCTTTCAATCGGGGTCGAGCGAAAAAAGCCGGCCGCTATTGGCGAAATCAATTTTTAGAGGTGTCATTTTACCTTTTGTTTTACTAAACCCCTTGTCTCTGGAGATCAAATGCTTACTACAAAGAGATATGAATATCTACAGTTCGAAAAAATAGCGGTTCATCCGGTAATCGGAAACCATCGCCAGCTCAATCTTGCTAAAGTGAGCCATCTTGAAAAAGATATTCTCACAAATGGCCTTCTTGAACCGCTTGTAGTATGGGAAAGAAATGACGGGGAATTTTATCTTGTAGGCGGTTTTCATCGCATGGAAGCCATAAAGAATGTCAGAAAAAACAATCCCGGGTACTTTGATCGTGTTGATGTGCGGGTTGTGGCAGGTGATCCCGATGAGATCAGGGCACTTAACCTCAAACTCAACGCTGACAGACTCGATACCAGAATCACAGATTACTTCGAAACTGTCATATATCTGAATAATGTAAACTGGCCCGCATCGAGAATTGCCGAGTTTTTAGATAAAAGCACTCCCTGGATCGAAGAGATACTGAAATTTGCACCGATGGTTGATGTGAGGATGAAAGGGATGCTGGAAAACGGGGAGATCTCATGGAACAGGGCAAAAGAGATTATCCAGAAAACCCTCAAAGCTCCCGCAGGAAAAGAAAAAGAGGTCCTTGAAGCAGAGATGGAGCAGCCAAGAGCGCGTTCTGTAAAACCCGTCACCTTTAAATCGGTTCTGGGCCACTTTTCAAAGATCAAAGAGAAGGCTCCGGATTACAAGTTCACGCTCAATATCGATGATCTCTATTCATTTATGAAGGTCCTCAGGGGAAAGGATTACTCCAATGATGATCTGGAGAGAATGAGAGTCGTGTTTCCGGAACTTCTTCCCTGAAATTTCCGGAAAAAGGGTTTAAAACGGCTGAGAGCACAAAGCGTTTATAATTGAAAGTACGATTCCGATCCCGAGCGGAAATGATCGGACGATAAGTGTGGGTAAAAACCGGCTCACAGGGGCAGGGGTGATGAATCACCTTTGCTGCTCACTCCTGTTTCTTATTCTGGAAATACCGTTGAAGGATCTCTTTTGCGGCTGAGGCTACAAAGGGATCTCTTAACCCCTTGTCCCGTGCCTCCTGGAGGGCCGGGACGGCACGGGGATCTCCTAATTCCCCCAGCTTCTCCGCTGCTCTGATCCGTGTAGTAAAACTGCCGGCTGTCTGAAGATCGAGTATGTGTATTTTGACCATGTCAACCTTCTTGCCGGCCGACTCGAAAACCCTAACCATGTTCCACCGTTTCCAGTAGTGCTCATCAGAGAGAAGCCGCACAGCTCTCTTATGCTCATGAATAGAGAGCACGTTTTTCGAAAGATAGATAAGAGGTTCCGGAGCCCTGCCCTCTGAGAATCTCTCTTCGATATCCTTCAGGATACCAGACATCTGACTTTTAATCAGATTTTTACCCCCCTCATTCCTGAGGCTGGTGAAGCTGTCCGCGGCAGCCTCATATTCCTTATCTGCCAGCAGTATCCTGGCATCGAAAAGCTTTACCCATAATGAAAGTTTCCTGTACTGGTTGAGGCTGTCTCTTATAGCTTGCGCACTGTCAAGATCATCGTCAGCAAGCAGGTTGTCAAAGCGGTGAAGCAGTCCGGATGGTAACTTTACTTCCGAAACAGTTTTGCTTTTTTCCTGACGGGGCCTGGAGACAGCTTTCAAGGTGACTGCGGTACCCGTTGCTATAATCAATAAGAGAAGAACTGTCGCTGCCGAACTGACAGTTTTTCTGGTTGAAGCCGGCAGGGCCTGAAAACGTTTTGTCAAGATGATTGCACTTCTTGTAATAAAGGCAATGAGGTGTCTCAGGATCTCTGAGGTTTTCATCAGAAATGCCCTGATCTTTTGAATTGCGGGTTTGCGGTTCTTTTTTACGTGTTCCGCTACCGATTGGGCCATCTCACGAATTACAAATTTACCAGTAACAATACTGTTCTGCAGCGGCTGACGTTTTTTCCGGCCCGGCCCGATAAAAACAGTCCCCGGCTCCTGGCCTTTTTGCGATATCATCGCGATAAGGTCCATGGCTGTGCCAATCCGGTCATTCGGCTTGACAGCCAAAAGCCCGGTTACGGCTTTCTGAAGCTCCGGGGTGGTTTCAGGACGAAGTGCAGTGATCGGTTCGTAATTTCCGGAGATTGTCGCATAGAAAGTAGCAGGAACCGTATCCCTTACAAACGGGTGTTTCCAGGTTATCATTTCGTAAATGACAACACCTAGAGAAAACAGGTCGCTTCTGGCATCTATCTGTGATCCGTCAATCTGTTCCGGAGACATGTAGCCCGGAGATCCCACTGAAGTTCCTGACTGTGTCAGTCCGGTCCAGGGTGCTTTGACAACACCGAAATCAGTAAGCTTCGCGATACCGGTGCGGCTGTCAAGAAGTATGTTTGCAGGCTTTACATCACGGTGAACTATCTTGTGTTCGTGTGCATGGTGAAGTGCGGAGGCGATCTGTAAAGAGATGGTGCGAATTTTTTCAAAGGGGAGCTTTTTATTTTTTTTGAGCACTTGATCGAGCCCCTCACCTCTGACATACTCAAAAGCGATCCAGGGTATCCCGTTCTGCTGCCCTGCATCATGCACGGCAACAATAGATGGATGGCTCAGTTTGGCCGATGCCCTGGCTTCTATTGAAAACCTCTCCAGATACTCCTTGCGGGTAGTCTGATCAAGCGTCTTCTCCAGCGCTATAACCTTTATCGCCAGCTGACGCTGTAAAAAAGGATCCTCAGCCAGATAAACCCGTCCCATGGCACCTTCACCCAGTAAACTTTTAACCACGTAGCGGCCAAAAGTCTGTGGATTTCCTGGTGTGATATTTCCCGGGGGAGTCATTTCTGCACTCATCTATTTATATGTCCTGTTTTTCTCTAAACTAAGATAATTAAAGCAGATATGTAATATATTTTTTAAGGTTCTTTTTCAGGAATTTTGATGCTGATTCAAAAAGAGCCTTGCCGGCTGACACTGCAAAGATGACATTTAATTTGATAAAATCTGACTTATGCCCAAGGGATAAGTGCAATTAGCCGCCCTGATCCGGGTGCATAACAAAGATCATTCTAAAAGCTCTATCGAATTTCGGGCCTAAAGAAGGGGGAAGTAATGAACCTGATTTTGCTATCAGAAACAGATTTTACAGATAATTCCCACCAGAAAGTTCTCATAAAAGGGCGTCGAAAAGAGCATGTCATGGAGGTGTTCCGTGCTGTTCCCGGAGATCAGTTAAAGGTAGGACTCATTAATGGTCTTTTAGGAACAGGCACCGTTGAAAGCATCGATAATGATAAAATTGAGTTGACCGTTAGTCTTACAGATCCGCCCCCGCCACCGCTTCCTCTAACTCTGGTTATGGCCCTTCCCAGGCCCAAGAGCCTGAAGAAATCTATCGAAGTCGCAACCGCACTGGGGATCAAAAAGATCTATATAATAGAGAGCTGGAGAGTTGAAAAAAGCTACTGGTCATCACCCCTTCTCAAAGACGCAAACCTCCAGGCGCATCTGATGCTTGGTCTGGAGGGAGCAAAAGATACCATAGTACCAAAAATTGAGATCAGAAACAGGTTCAAGCCATTCGTTGAGGATGAACTGCCGGATATCTCAAAAGGAACTATGGCCCTTGTGGCTCATCCTTACTGTCAGCAGTTATGTCCGCATGCGGTGAACCGCCCTGTCACGCTTGTAATCGGTCCTGAAGGGGGCTTTATTCCTTTTGAGGTGGAACTTCTGGAAAAAAACGGGTTCCAGGCAGTTACGCTTGGGCAGAGGATCTTAAGAGTCGAGAACGCGATTCCCGCAATTGCCGGACGGCTCTTTTGAGTGGGGGATTGAGTGGGGGACGGACTACTTTTTTCTCTTTTCATAAAATTAAAAAGTA
>CAYLVN010000202.1:4356-6341 GCA_964387115.1 uncultured Fibrobacter sp. | reverse complement strand
AAAAATCAATATGTTAGAGGTTGTAGTGAGAGTATAAGTTGTACTGGAGTGTAAGAAAATCCGACAGTTGTCGACTTTTATTTCAGTAGGGCAGTAGGTACAATTGAATACGGTAGTAATCTATTGTTAAACCCATTACGAATCCTCAAGCCGTTGAAAAACGGCATCTATCGGGGAAAAGTTGGGGCAGGGATACAAGTAATGAACAGGGATAAAGTATGTTTGGAAGAGGGAGTTCCCTCTTTCGTTCCGGCTTTAGGGAATGACGGAACGTGGCGGTATGTTTGGCAGTAAGTTTGGTTTAATGTTACCACGCCCCCCCTTGATAGTCGGGGCTCCGATTATTGACCCGGTCTACCATTCAAGGACCCATTTCGTGTCAAATCCGGATCCTGTTCCGAGGCTGACCGTTAGGGAGGGATTCTTTACATACAGGCTTATAATACTGAAACAACATGTATCTCATACCGGGACCATGGCTTGTTCCTGGAAGGTATGGAAATCGCCAAAACTGCCTGAGGCGTCCCGGAGGACGTCTCTACAGGAACGTGACTTGCGAATCCTCATCGCATGCTTGAATTCTTCAAAGCTACAATACGTTTTAATCTACCTACAGTTCGCCAGTGCGGCCGCAAAGGCGTCTGCAAATGTGATGGCGATACCTGCCTTCACAACAGGTGGACAACACGGGGTAATAGCGGAAGACTGGCGTCTTCGACAGGCTGCAGCGCAAGAGGGGGCACCCTCTTCCAAAAGGACTCTATCTTTATTTTTACTATTACTTGTATTGGGGATGCTGGGGACCGCCTTTTTCCAAAAATCGCTTCTATTTAATTCTTAACCCCGATCTTATCTTCACCATGATCCTCTCGGGCAAATATCGATATCCCATGTTGTATATTTATGGCACAAAGATTTCAGGGCTTAAAAGTGGTAGAATGGAATTTTCCAGACCGGAAAAAGAGCCTTTATTTTGCCCTTTTATGCGGAAAAAATCAGAAACTGGCCACTAATAATGGAAGAAACAAACCTCATAAAGATTTTGCCCCGGGCAATTGTGGAGAAGATCGCTGCAGGCGAGGTGGTCGAGCGGCCTTCATCTGTGCTCAAAGAGCTTATAGAAAACTCTCTTGACTCATCGGCAACAAGAATCGATGTCGCCCTTGAGGACTCCGGTTTCTCTCTCATAAAGGTGGCAGATAACGGCCAGGGGATGACTCCTGAGGACCTGTCGAGGTGTCTTCTTCCCCATGCTACAAGTAAAATCAGCACTGCTGATGATCTTTATTCGATCGGTACCATGGGATTTCGGGGCGAGGCTCTGGGAAGTATTGCCGCGGTCAGCAGGATTCAGGTGGAAAGTTCTGCTGAGCAAACCGGTTTGGGCCACAAAATCTGCTCCTGCGGCGGCCAGACAGATAATATCGCTCCCTCTCCCCATAATCGGGGCACTACCGTTTCTGTAAGGGACCTTTTTTTCAATGTGCCCGCCCGTAAAAAATTCATGAAAAGCAGCAGAAGCGAACAGCTCTCCTGTATGCGGGTTTTCGAGCAGATCGCTATCCCTTTTCCCTCAATCCATTTCACCCTCTCTATTGACAATAAAAAGGTGATGGATTTTCCGGCGGCGCCCAGCACTTTAGAGCGTATCGGGGCAGTTGCCGGTAATCAGTTTGCCGGCAGGCTCATAGAGTGCAGAGGCTCCAGGGAGGGGATGGAATCTCTCATTTATGTCTCCTCTCCTGAGGATCTCCGTGACCGCCCCAGGTTCAGTTCGCTATTTGTCAATCTGAGGCGAATCGACAACGATTCAGTCACATACGCTGTAAGAGAGGCTTTTTCCCAGTTTCTGGGTGCCGGGTTCCGCCCCTCGTTTTTCTGTTTTCTCGATATCGATCCCTCCAGAATAGATGTAAACGTTCACCCCACAAAGCAGCAGGTGAAGTTTGATAATGAAAGGGAGATTTTCAGTTTTATCTTTTCTA
>CAYLVN010000202.1:0-4346 GCA_964387115.1 uncultured Fibrobacter sp. | reverse complement strand
CACCTCCTCCATGGTCAGGGCCGATTCGCTTGCAGAGGAGAGTGTCTCTTTATCGGCACCGCTCCCCCAACAGCAGCAGCCCGCATCTTATCCCCTCTTTAAAGAAAATAAGAGCGGCTATGTGCAGGAACAGGTTAGTTACGCTCCCTTTAAAGAGAAAGAGGCGCAGCAGACAATTCTCCCCTTCCCGGGAAGCGCAAACACAGGCGCTCAGATGGAAAAGGAGGTTGACAACGCGCAGGCTGACGGTATACAATTAAACGGCGAGGAACGCTGGGATCTTATCCCCTGCTATCAGGTGCACTGTATGTTTGTCCTGGCTCCCATAAAAAACGGGATACTTGTTATCGACCAGCATGCAGCTCACGAACGGGTGCTCTTTGAGCAGGCGCTTGAGGACATAAAGAGGGGTCGTGCCGCATCGCAGCAGCTTCTGTTCCCCATAGTCCTTGAGCTCACTGCAACCGAAAAGGCAATTGTAGAGTCGGGCCGCGGGTACCTTCAGTCCTTCGGCTTTGAAATAGAGGATTTCGGGGGACAGGCGGTATCGGTTTCCGCTATTCCGGCCTTTCTCAAAGATGGTGCGGTGAAGGGCACTGTGCAGGGAATCGTGAAGTATCTGCTCGAAGGAAAAGATCCTCAGGCTTTTTTAGAGCCGGAAAAAAGGTTCGCGGCGGCATTTGCCTGCGGTGCTGCGATAAAGGCGGGTCAGAAACTGACCCAGGAAGAGATGAATGCTTTGTTAAATACTCTTTTTTCCACTAAAAACCCCTATATCTGCCCTCACGGAAGGCCGACACTGGTTAGAATTTCAATCGATGAACTTTCAAGAAGATTTCTGCGTTAGGACCGGTTTATGTCTCAGAACTGTTTACAAATAAAGGGGCCTCAGCATTTTACCGGTTCAGTGGTCAGGGAGACCATGACATCGGTACTGAACGATCTTCAAAAAGACCAGCTCAGCAGTGTGTTTTTCGATTTTGCCGGGTCCGATCTGATTGACAGCTCGGGAATAGGGGTACTGGTCACCCTCTCAAAAGAGTGCCGTTTGAGAGGCGTGGAGCTTGTTATAGGGAACCTCAATGATGATCTCTATCAGCTTTTCTGTGACGCGGGGCTCGACCGGATCTTCACAATCAAGAAGAATGGAGGGCTCATAAAGGCGCAAGTCGACCTCTTTGAGACCTCTGTGGACATAAAGCTTACCGTTCAAAAAGAGATTCTGGATGATATCTGTGTTTTTGTTCTATCCGGCGTGCTCACTCATCCCGGCGGATCATCGTACCTCAAGCAGCAGTTTCTCCTTTCCCTGGCACAGCACAGAAAGATTCTTCTTGACGTAGAGGATCTAACCTTTTTTGACAGCCTCAGTCTTGGCACGGTTCTAAACATGAATAATCTCCTCAAGGGAACCGGGGGAAGCATGAGAATGTGCGGGGCCAACTATATAGTAAGTGACCTTTTTTCAACACTTAAACTGGAGCTGCTGATTCCCATTTTCCCGTCAAGGCCCGATGCGATTCAGGACTGGGATCTGCCGGTATGACCGGGGGTGGTGGCGAATGCCGCAGGGTGCATATAAAATCACTTGGATGCAGGACCAACCAGGAGGAGATGGCATCTTTGCGGATGCGTCTCTTTTTAAACGGGTTCAGTGTCGTTGACACTCCGGAAGAATCCGATGTTGTAATTGTAAACACCTGTTCTGTGACCTCAGGTACCGAATCGAAAACACTCCGGATGCTTCGTGGGCTGTTAAGAGAGTATCCGGCTGTCCGCATAATGGTAACAGGCTGTCTTGCGCAGCAGAAACCGCAGCAGTTGAAATCCGCAGGCATTCACTGGGTAGTTGGCAATACATTCAAAAAAGAGATCGTTTCGATTCTTCAAAACCAGAGCGGGGGAATCTTTCATGCCGGTTTTGACAAAGAAGAAGGGTATGGTGGTGTTGATCCTGGAGTCGTTCCGCTTCCTGATGATTTCCGCACCAGATTTCCAGTAAAAATTCAGGAGGGCTGTGACTACCGGTGTGCTTATTGTATTGTTCCGCAGCTCCGCGGGCCATCAAGATCGGTTTCTGCGGAAAGAGTCTTGAGTACATGTACTGAGGCTGTCGGTGCCGGTTTCAAGGAGATAGTGCTTGCCGGTACTCATATCGGGCAGTTTGGAAAGCAGGAGGGGTTGACGCTGGTGATGCTCCTTGAGGAGATCATGAAGATAGAGGGGGATTTCAGGGTAAGGCTGAGTTCTCTTGACCCGCGCGACCTTGACACGAAAATTCTTCAGATGGCAGGGGAGGCGGGCAGGGTCTGTGATCATCTGCATGTGAGTGTGCAGAGTCTCAATGGGGATGTACTGAACATGATGGGCAGGGATGGTGAGGGGGTGCAGGAGATACTGAAGAAACTTTTATCTTTCAGGAGAAACTTTCCTCATGCCGGACTCGGGGGTGATTTCATAGTCGGTTTTCCGGGAGAAACAGAAGAGATGTTTCAGGAGACACTGGAGAATGTTTCGAGGGTGGGATTTTCCTACGGGCATGTTTTCCGCTTCTCGGCTCGTCCGGGAACAGCGGCCTTCTCCATGCCGGGGCAGATACCGGAGGGGGTGAAAACAGAGAGAAGCAGCAGGCTTCGAAAAGCTCTTGAGGAGAGCAGAGCTGCGTTTCTGGAGTCATGCAGGGGTATTTCTCTGCGGATAATCGTTGAATCCGGGGAGACAGTCGAGGGTCTGACATCCAATTATATCCGTGTGCGGGTACCGGAAATTTCTGTCCCGCGCAATTCCTGGCTTGAAGTCAGAGTAAAAACAACGGATAATTACAGATATTGTATTGCAGAACCTTTTACCCGGAAAGATATATGAATTCAAACATGGTTTCAGGATCATCGGAGCGTTATCGTCAGGTGGTAGATAATATCGATAATCTCCCACCGTTTCCGGCTATAGTTAACCGGCTGATAGAGGTGGTTAATTCTCCTGAATCATCTGCTGATGATGCGGCAAAGCTTTTAGAGAAGGATCCGGCACTTACAAGTAAGATTATACGGCTGGCAAACAGTGCTTTTTATGGAATTCCCCGCAGTATCTCCTCTGTATCGACAGCGGTGGTGATTCTTGGTTTCAATGCGGTACGATCGATAGTGCTGAGTGTTTCGCTGATGAAGATGTTTCCGGTTGTCAAAAACAGGGCTTTTGACAGGGAACGTTTCTGGAAGCACTCGATTGTTACAGCTCTGGCCTCTAAGATTATTGTACGGCATTTTTTCAATGTGCGCATAATGGATCCGGAGAGTGCGTTCTGTGCCGGAATTCTTCATGACATAGGAAAGCTTGTTTTTTGTGAGTATATGAGCCGGGAGTATCTTGAGGTGTGTGAGTACGCCAGGGAAAACAAGATAGCGCTTCTGGATGCGGAAAAGCGGGTTCTGGGCTTTACTCACGCGGAGCTGGGAAAGGTACTGGCCGAGAAGTGGGCACTTCCGTCTGATCTGGGGCACTCTATCATTTACCATCACGACCCCGGGGAAACAGATGATCTGGTGGATCTTGTGACCACGGTGCATGTTGCGGATCTGTTCGCGCATGAGTCTGGAAACGGATTATGGGAAGAAGAGGTCAGTCCCGGGGAGTGGGAACAGGCCAGAACTGTTTTAAAGCTCAGTGAGGCTGATTACCGGAAAGTAAATGAAACTCTTGTTCAGAACATGGAAAAATCGTCTGAATTTTTCAGCATAGTAAAATAAAGGGGCTTTTTAATCTGCGGGGTTTCTTTATTTACGGCTCGATTTTACATATATTAAGACTGAAAAAATACAGTATATAAAGAAGCCGACCAGAGGGAAAGAAGTCATGAGTCTGTTTTCGCGATTAAAAGAGGGTTTAAGTAAAACGCGTTCTCAGCTGACATCCATTGTCGGCGGTGAAAGCCGTTTTGATGAGAAGTTCTTTGAATCGCTTGAAGATGCGCTTATAGCCGCGGATGTAGGGATGGAGCTGTCGGGAGAGATAGTTGATGATCTAAGGGAGCGTATCCGGGAAGAGGGGATCCGGGATACTCACGAGGCCTATGAGGAGCTTAAAAGGATGTTGGCATCCGGGCTCAATGTAGTGAAGCTTCCGGAGGATTTTCCCCCCAAGCCCTGGGTGATACTTGTAGTCGGTGTAAACGGGGTTGGAAAGACAACGACAATAGGCAAGATGGCCAGCGAGATGCGCAGGAAGGGAAAGACGGTGATGCTTGGCGCGGCGGATACTTTCCGGGCGGGGGCCATAGAGCAGCTGAGGATCTGGGCTGAGCGTACCGGTTGCGATTTTGTCGCGCAGCAGGAGGGTTCCGATGCGGC
>CAYLVN010000201.1:0-6365 GCA_964387115.1 uncultured Fibrobacter sp. | reverse complement strand
GCCCTTTAAAACTCCTGACTTGCGACTTGCTACTTTCGACTTGAAACTTTCCCTTACATGCTTGAAATCTTCGGCTATAATAAATTTTAATCTACCACCAGTTCGTCAGTGCCACCGCAAAGGCGTCCCGCAAATGTGATAAATTTACCTGCCTTCGCAACTGGTGGACAACACGGGGTGATAGCGGAAGACCGGCGTCCTCGACGGGCTGGAGCGAAAGAGGGGGCACCCTCTTCCAAAAGTTCTTCATTCTTTATCACTATGGGGGCACGCTCTTCCAGAAGCTCTTCAAATCCCGATTCCTTCTTTTGAAGGAATAACGGAGTGGTGTAGGTTGTAGGTGCCTCCCCAGACCACCCAAAATCCCCGCTCATCTATATCTATATAATATTTACTGTTTCGTAATGCCAAAAACCCGCCAAATACTTATTTTTACATCTTGCCGGAAGCATATCTTTTCTCTCCGGGCGTACTATCAGGTTAAGATCAAGGATAAGGCGGTCATTTCATGGGTGATGTAAAAAGGGTTTTCGTCGAAAAAAAAGAGGGCTGCGATATCGCGGCAACTGGATTACTCAATGATCTCAGAGAAAATCTGGGAATCAAGGGGCTCAAAGGTGTCAGAATTCTGATTCGCTATGATATAGAAGGAATATCTGAGCAGGAATACAAGGCAGCCTGCAACACCATTTTTGCCGAACCACCTGTTGATTTTCTCTACGATGAGCAGATGCCGCTAAACCCCGGTGAAAAAGCGTTTGCAATAGAATACCTTCCGGGACAATACGACCAGCGCGCAGACAGTGCCTCTCAATGTATCCAGCTTCTTACTCACGGAAACCGTCCGGCAGTCGCTACCGCCCAGATCATTGTCCTTGCAGGGGATATCTCAGAACAGGAATTCCATAAGGTTAAAAAATACTGTATCAACCCTGTCGACTCCCGGGAAGCATCATTCCAGAAACCCGACTCACTTCAAATGAAATCTGAAGTACCCCCGGATGTAAAAATTCTGGACCGTTTTATCGAAAGCAGCAAAGAGGAGCTGGAGAAGATCCGGGTCTCGATGGGGCTGGCGATGCGCCTTGAGGATCTGCTTTTCTGCCAGGCCTATTTCCGCGATACCGAAAAACGCGACCCTTCTCTTACTGAAATCCGGTTGCTTGATACATACTGGTCAGACCACTGCCGCCATACCACATTCCTTTCATCTATAAAAGAGATAGAGATCGAAGATGGGCCGTTCAGTGAGCCTGTAAAAGCCGCGCTTGCCGGCTACAGAAAATCCCGTGAATTTGTATACGGAGATAAAGAAAAAGAGATCTCTCTTATGGACCTGGCGACAATCGGGGCAAAAGAGCTTAAAAGACTGGGGTATCTTGATGATCTCGATCAATCGGAAGAGATTAACGCCTGCAGTATCGTTGTTCCGGTAACGGTTGATGGCAAAGAGCAGGAGTGGCTGGTTATGTTCAAGAACGAGACTCATAATCATCCTACAGAAATAGAGCCGTTTGGAGGCGCCGCCACCTGTTTAGGCGGAGCAATCAGGGATCCTCTCTCAGGTCGTTCCTATGTTTATCAGGCAATGAGAGTAACCGGTTCGGGTGATCCACGCCGCAGTGTCGAAGAGACTCTTCCCGGAAAACTCCCTCAGCGCAAAATAACCGTCTTGGCCGCCGCGGGATACAGCTCTTATGGAAACCAGATCGGACTGGCCACGGGCCATGTGGCAGAGGTTTACGATGAGGGTTTTGTTGCAAAGAGGATGGAAATAGGGGCGGTGGTAGGGGCAGCACCGAAAGAGAATGTGGTACGGGAAGTACCCTGCGCCGGGGATCTGGTACTTCTTATCGGTGGAAGAACCGGCCGTGACGGATGCGGCGGGGCAACCGGCTCATCAAAGGAGCATACTGAAGAATCGATCAACACCTGCAGTGCAGAGGTACAGAAAGGAAATCCGCCGACAGAACGGAAACTTCAGCGCCTTTTCCGGAAAAAAGAAGTAAGCAAAATGATAAAGCGCTGCAACGATTTCGGTGCAGGAGGAGTATCGGTGGCTATAGGCGAGCTTGCCCCTGGACTTGACATAGATCTTGACGCGGTGCCCAGAAAGTACGATGGTCTTGACGGAACAGAGCTGGCGATTTCCGAATCACAGGAGAGGATGGCTGTAGTGATCTCCACAGCAGACCTCGATAAATTCCTTCAGGAGGTTTCAAAAGAAAATCTTGAAGCCGCGGTAGTGGCAGAAGTTACGTCACAGCGCAGACTCAAGATGAAATGGCGTGGAAAAACAATCGTTGATCTGAGCAGAGACTTTATTGATACAAATGGTGTTAAGCAGGATGCATCTGTAAAGGTGGCATCACCGGACCCCTCATCATGGTTTGAGCGGTCAGCCGCCAGATACGACAATGTTCCCCTCAGGAGAGCCTGGAACGAGATGCTTTCCGACCTTAACATCTGCAGCCAGAAAGGGCTGGTAGAGCGATTTGACAGCACGATAGGAGCCGGAAGTGTCATACTTCCTTTTGGAGGAAAATACCAGAGCACACCTGCCGAAAGCATGGTGGCCAGACTTCCACTGCTTGAAGGCTCGACAAATACAGGAACTGTCATGAGCTACGGATATAACCCATCCCTGGCCGGATGGAGTCCGTTCCATGGCGCGTTTTACGCGGTGATAGAGGCTGTTGCCAAAGTCGTTGCATCCGGCGGGGATCATCACCGAATCCGCCTCACACTCCAGGAATACTTTGAAAAAACAGGTAACGATCCTGTAAAGTGGGGCAAGCCCTTTTCGGCGCTTCTAGGGGCTCATCTGGCCCAGACAGCACTGAAAATTGCCGCTATCGGCGGAAAAGACAGCATGTCAGGTACTTTCAAAGATCTCAACGTACCGCCTACGCTGGTTGCATTCGCGCTAGCACCCATCGATGTAAGCTGTGTGATTTCACCGGAGTTCAAGAAAACAGGTTCAAAAGTGGTACTGGTGGGAATCACCCGCGATAAATACGGCATGCCTGATCCGGAAGCTATTGACAAGTGTTACAGCGCTGTTTACAAAGCCATAAAAGACGGGTTTGTGCTGTCTGCACACACGGTCAGAACCGGTGGTATCGCTGAAGCAATCAGCAAGATGAGCTTCGGCAACAGAATCGGGTTCTCTTTCGAGGGAAAGTTTACTTCAGGTGAACTTTTTCAAGCCGATCCTGGTTCTATTGTCCTTGAGATTGACAATGGCGTAGACTTTGCCTCTTTATTCAATGGCATAAGATGCAGAGTGCTGGGAACCACTATCGCGGAAAAGTTCATAAAGGTCAACGGAACCGGGCTTTCTGTCGATGAACTTATTGAGAGCTGGGAAGAGCCGCTTGAGAGAGTCTTCCCCAGCCGTGCTGCTTTCAGCAGAACAGATTCCGCAGAGCTTTACACTCAGAGAAACACCGGAAAAGCATCTGTAAAGATAGCAAAACCGCGGGTACTTATACCGGTTTTTCCCGGAACAAACTGCGAGTACGATTCTGCAAGGGCCTTTGAGAAGGCCGGTGCCGAATGTGATGTTTTTGTGGCAAAAAACCTGAGTTCATCAGATATAAAGGAATCGATTGAGACAATGGTGAAGAAGGTGAACGCGGCACAGATCGTGATGATTCCCGGAGGATTCAGCGCAGGTGATGAGCCGGACGGCTCGGGAAAGTTTATTGCCGCGTTTTTCCGCAATCCGCACATAAAAGACGCAGTACACAACCTTCTTGACAAGCGTGACGGGCTGATGCTGGGGATCTGCAACGGATTCCAGGCCCTCATAAAGCTCGGGCTCGTCCCCTACGGCCACATTATTGACATGAAAGAAGACAGCCCTACATTGACATTCAACACAATAGGCAGACATATCTCACATATGGCATACACCCGGGTGGTTTCCGTAAAATCCCCCTGGTTTTCAAATGTTTCTGCCGGGGATATCCACGCTATCCCGATCTCCCACGGCGAGGGAAGGTTTATCGCTCCTGAGTCTGTCACCATGTCTCTTTTCCGCAACGGCCAGGTCGCAACACAGTATGTCGATTGTGATGGAAACAGCGGAAGCTATGAAAGCAACCCCAACGGCTCATCTTTCGCAATCGAGGGTATCACCAGTCCCGATGGACGGGTGCTGGGGAAAATGGGACACTCCGAACGTAAGGGTGAATATGTCGGTTTAAATATATACGGTGAAAAAGACCAGAAGATATTCGAGGCAGGAACAGAGTATTTCAGGTAGTAGTGAGAGGTGACTGGATACAAATACTTTTGTATCAGTCAAAGCCCGGTAATTAACCTGTAAACTAGATCCGGATCTTTCTCTCCCCGGGCCCGCTGAAGCGGGTTTTACCTTCCTGAATGTCGTCACATTCAGGAAGAGAGAGGAGACGGAAGCGGATCTGGCTTTACTATTTTAAAAATCATTGTATCATTAACAAAGCATGAAAATACTCAGCAGAAAGTTCTTCAACCAGCTCAAATACAACCCCGGTGATGCTCTGGATTATCTGAAGAAAACCAGACACAGGTTCACCTATACGATCCTTAATTTTCTGACTTTCTTCAGGGTTGTTTTTTCTGAATACATGCTGAATCACTGCTTCACCAGAGGTTCGGCGATGGCTTTCGCGCTCCTCTTTACACTCATTCCACTGGTTGCCTCAGCGGCATTCATGTTTGCCAGTATTGTAGAGGTAGATTCCGGTCAGGTCCAGCGTTTCTTCTCTTTCTGGCTTCCATTCGCGCCGCAGACTGTTCTGGATTATCTGGGCACCTTCTTTACTAACGCACGGAAGCTGCGAGGTCTGGGAGTGATAACACTTGTCATCGTGACAGTGGGTCTCTTCGGGACTGTCGAGGAATCCATTAACACGATATGGAAAGAGGCCCGTTCCCGATCATTTTTCGTTCGACTGCGGACCTATACCATGGCTATGGTGTACAGCCCGGTACTTATCCTGGCTTCTTTTCAGGTGCGCAGAAGTCTGCGTTTTGATCTTTTAGAGGGAGGTCTTGTATTTCTGGACCTGCTTCCGTTTTTGCTGATGGTTCTTGCTTTTACATCGCTGATCTGGTTTGTTCCCAATACAAGAGTGCGCTTTTCATCTGCATTACTTGGGGGGTTGACAGCTGGAATACTCTTTGAGCTCGAGAGAAGAATGTTTGGTACCTATGTGCGCTTCTCTATGCAGACAGAAATAATCTACGGGACTCTTGGTATAATTCCCCTGTTTCTCTTTTCACTTTTTCTTGTTTCTCTCATTGTTCTTTTCGGAGTACAGATCGCATTTGTTCACCAGAACTACCGCCCCCTGCTCAGAGCCAAGCGTCGCTGGGACAGGAGGGTGGGAGACTATAAAACCTATATCACTTTCCGGATGGTTTTTGATTGTGTAGCCGCATTCATAAGAAAGAGAAAACCTGTGGAGCTGAGCTATTTCATTACCACTTATGAATTAACAGAGCCACAGGCTCTCGGCATGCTCAGATGGCTCATTCACGAGGGGTTCCTTCACAGCATAGGAAGCCGCGGTGATTCATTTGTACCTGCAAGAGACTTTTCCCGCACGCCTGTCAGAGAAGTGCTTAATGCCATAGAGGACCAGAGCCGGAGGATTCCGTCAGTTCCCGATGACTTTACAAAAGATTACGTTGCCTCGCTGATACAGGACCTTAAAGGCCGGGAGTATTCCTCAGATGAGATTACTTTTGAGATTATGGTTGAAGAGATTGAAGCGGGTCAGGAGCGTGCCTCAAGAGTAGAGGCGGTGTTTTGATCTGAGCTTTTCAGGCATCTTGATCTTATCACCTTGCCCGTCCGGTATTACCCTACTTCGATTTCCTGCACAGCTCGAGCGCATCGCTACACTGACTTCTGTAGGTCTGCAGCACGTTTTTGAACTCTTCCTGCTCCTCAGCGCTCATCCTGGAGTAGCGGCCCTCAAACTCCTCCGTTTCTTTACATACATCCTTCATGTAATTGCACTGGTAGGTATCGGGCAGTTTGGAGGTATCAACCAGGACTGGTTTACCGCAGGAGAAAACAAGCAGAGATAAAAACAGCAGATATCTCATTTTACACCTCAATCACGAAATGCCTGAAGTGATTTCACACAGGAAGCGCTTTTAAGCCTGTCAAGAGCTTTGGATTTTATCTGACGCACCCTCTCACGGGTTATATTGAACCTCCGTCCGATTTCATCCAGAGTAAAAGCGGCTTCATTATCTATTCCGAAATATAATTTCAGGATCTCACTCTCCCTCTCTGTCAAGGTGTCAAGCAGTCTGCGGATCTCATCGTGAAGAGAAATCGCATGTATCCCCTCATCCGGGCT
>CAYLVN010000200.1:0-6409 GCA_964387115.1 uncultured Fibrobacter sp. | reverse complement strand
GGAAACTTCTTCTTGAAGCCCTGGACCTTGCAGGGAGCTCCGAAACGCCACCCACCGATGAGGCGGTTCTGATGCAGAACATGGGTGTAGCTGTGGGAATTGCCTGGGGGGACCCGGGAAACTTCAAAATCACAACTCAGTCCGATCTCAAAATTGCGGAGGCGATAATTGCAGCAGAAGACACGATGCGCCTGGGCCGGTGATGATCCCGATTACATCAGATACCATGATTTTGAATGGGGCATTCCACTACACGATGATAAAAGGCTCTTTGAGATGCTTGTGCTTGAGGGCTTTCAGGCCGGCCTTTCGTGGATAACGATCCTGAAGCGGCGAGACAATTTCCGCAAGGCATTCGCAGGTTTTGACTGGAAAAAGGTTGCCGCTTTTGATGAAAAGAAAGTAAATGAGTTACTACTTGACAAGTGTATAATCCGCAACCGCCTGAAAATCATCTCCGCAATAAATAATGCATCAAAGTTTATGGATGTCCGCAAAGAATTTGGCACTTTTGACAAGTACATCTGGCAGTTCACCAGTTACTCCACAATTTACCCATCAAAACCACCCCGGGTCTGGAACGACCTTCCCACCCAGACCCCGGAATCAGACGCCATGAGTAAAGATTTGAAGAAACGGGGCTTTACATTTGTTGGCAGTGTAATCTGTTATGCTTACATGCAGGCGATCGGGATGGTAAATGATCACCTAGAAGGTTGTTTTTGTTTTTGCAATTGTAAATAATTGCATTATACCTCTCTTTACAGCAAAGAAGCAGACTCCTATTTTCCTTGTTGTCAATTTCCTGAGGCTCTAGGGAGTTCTGAAAGGCAAGAAGGTGGTTATCGTAGATGATTCAATCGTGCGAGGAACTACCATGCTGAAAATAATCTGGCTTGTGAAAACTGCCGAACCAGCACAGATACACTTGAGAATTTCATCTCCACCTGTTATGTGCCCCTGTTTCTATGGAATCGCCATGCCTACTGAAAGTGAACTTATAGCTTCTACCCGCAATGTCGAAGAGATACGTCAATACCTCGAGGTTGATTCTCTGGGATATTTGTCTGTCGAAGGGATGCTATCTGTTATTACCCGGCCCGGAAAATTTCTGCACCGCATGTTTTAATGGAAAATATCCGATGTTTGAGAAAAATGTGGAAAAAGAGATGGTCGGGGAGCAGCTTTAAAAAGGCACTTATCTTCCGTCCTCCAGACGGGTGATAAGAAACTCCGGCATTCGGTTTCTTTTCATTTTCATCTGCGCTTTTTCGATATTGTACGCGACACGGCGATAGAAAAAAGTGCCTTCATCGCTGTCAAAGATACCATAACATGATTTGGGATTTCTGTCACGAGGCTGCCCGACACTTCCGATATTTATCAGCAGGCGCGCCCCCTCCACATCACTGAGACGAATAGTGGAATCCTGGTGAACGTAAAGTTCTTTATTTTTGTCAAGGACAATAATGATCGGGATATGGGTATGTCCGATAAAGCAGGTCTGAGTATCAAAGAATTGAAAATTGAAAGCTGCCTCTTCCAGTGATGTGATGTAATACCACATATTCGGTTCATAAGGCGTAGAGTGAACAAGAGTCATCGGCGGCCGTAAGGATTTGTAGGGAAGAGATTTGAGGAACTGTCCGGACTCTTTCTTGAGATTTTTTGATGTCCACTCGATGGCAATTTTAGCGTGAATGTTAAAATTCTGAGTCGAAAGGAGATCAACCGCCGCCGCATCATGATTCCCCAGTAAAGTAACAGGACACCTTTTGCTGACAATTTCCACACACTCATTTGGATTTGCCCCGTACCCTACTATATCTCCAAGGCAGATCACCTCATCTACACTTTGTCCATCAATATCTTTAAGAACCGCCTCAAGCGCTTCAAGGTTGGCATGTATATCGGAAATGAACGCAAATCTCATCGGTATTACCCATTCTCCATAAAGCGAAAAGTACTGGAGCCGATTTCGATTCTGTCTTTATGCTGGAGAAGATGAGATCGGATCGATTTGCCGTTCACTTTGATTTTGCCCATAAACTTATGGGCATAAATGTAAAAACCATCCTGCTGCTTTTCGATGGAGACCTGTTCCTCTCCGATCATGAAACCCGACACAAAGATATCGTCATTTTCGCCGCTTCCGACGGTAAGGATGACCTTGTCCAGTTTGTAAACCACATGCTTGTTGGTTTCGATAAGTACCGCAGTGTTTTCTACTTTTTCGGTTTTTGACTGTGAGTCGGGTGACTGGGGTTCACCCGCAATCTGCTGATTGTATTTGGCTGTATACTGCTCCGATTGTCTGGAAGACAAGTCGGGGTTATGCGGCTCTATTTGTTCGTAAAGAATTGTGTATTTACCAATTGTAATCTTGTCACCGCTATTAAGGGCTATCTTCTTTACCCGTTTTCCGTTTACATAAGTTCCATTGAGAGAATTGAGGTCAGAAAGAACATATTTCCGGTCTGCATCCTCTTCAATCTTTGTATGACGACGGGAGATTCCCATATTGGCGATGGAAATAGTGTTCTCAGGAAGCCGCCCGATATTTATTACAGGCTCATCGAGCTCATAAGTTTTGAGCGGTTCTCCATTATAAAAAACAACGAATTTGTGCATAAAAACATTATCTCGTTTTGAAGCAGAATTGAAAATATACAACTTACATTTTTTTTTCGCAATAATATGGGCAGTTTATCGGATATGCAGCCGAAAGCCGGGTATGCCGGGAAATCTGCCAGCACCCCTGACACAAGGAATATAATTCGTACTGTCAATATATAAACAGATAAAATTGCAGTATGCAAGGCTCAGGAATTATCTTACTTTTCATGGATTTACGCGTTTTTCCCACTTTTTAGGCTGATTGAAAAATATGCCTCTCATATTTTTCTTACTGGCTTGGTTACCTTCATCCGCACAGACCTCAGCGCAGCAAGGCCTTGTCCACGAAATGAAGGGAATTTCTCTGATCCTTGATTCGCTGGATCTTGAAAAACAAGCCAGAAAACGCGCCGGCAATCCCATAACCGAAATTGAAACCAGACAATCACAGCTTATTGATTCACTCCGCACAATCAGAAAAGCGATTCAATCCGAAACTTTAGTACCTGAGCCCCTGCCACACAAGCCTTCAAACCTGCCCTTCCCGCCCCGGAACATTTTTGATTGGATAATAATCTTTGTCGGGACGGCCGCAATAATCTCAGGTTTAATGCTTATAACAGGGATTCTGAGAAACCTGAAGAGAAAGCAGCGTAACCCTGATAAACAACCGGTTCCCCCGGTCACCTACACGCCAGGAAGCATCAGGCAAACATCTTTGCAGAAAAAAATACCCTTATCTGAACCACAAAATGATCCTGTTGCAGATCTGAAACAAAGAATTGTTGCAAATCAGGAACAATCACTCTACTCCAGACCGGGAATTGCCGATAAACTTATAGAACCGGCTGAGGAAACCAGGAAGATGAGTGAACTGGAATTCAAGGTGCTTCAGGCAGCAAGAGACGGTGTTACTGTTCAGGAGATCTCGCGCAGATATCTTATCAGCACCGACCATGTTTCCCTCATCCTCAGAATATCAGGACACAAACAGAGGTAAATAGCACTCCTGGTTGCCTTCTGCCCTGAATTCAATACATAATATGGTTAATTTTAACATCCTTTTCCCGGGCACAACCTGTTATGATTCCTGATTCAACTCTAATTGCCTCCTGCACTGTCCCGGATTCCCTCAATTCTAAAAAGTCAGCCAGAGGTGTAGTTGAAAAACGAATCGATCCTGAAACCGTCATAATTAAAACCGGTTCAGAAAAGATCTCTGTTAAGGTTCCCGAAGAAAAGCTTCAGGCTGGTGATACGGTTGTAATGAAATTTAAAAAAGGCTATGTTCTTCTGGAAAAAGTGCAGATGCCCCAGCAGCAGCCCCCCGGTACACCCGACAGCTTCTCATCGGCCAGAATAACATACAGTGACCAGCATCTTAGCGCGGCACTTGATTCTGCAATCAGGCAGTTAAAGTCCGGGGAAAAAGAGCAGTTCGTTTCACAACGGATCATCTCTGTTTTAAACGCACTGGAGTCTAATGCATCAGGTAAAGAAAAGGAAGCGATACAGAAGGCCTCTGCAGCACTTGAAAATTTTGTTAAATCACCCGTAGAAGTAAAGAACCGCAGCCAGGAACTGATAAATCTTCTGGAATCTGTCAAAAAGGAGATTGCCCAGAAAACTCCTGTAAGGGAACTGGAGAAGCTCATTTTCATCGATATCCCGGATAAACAGATTCCTGAGGGTTTATACAAATTATCTTCTAAAGAGGAAATTGCTTCCTTTCTGCAGACTAAAGCAGGTGGTGGCCCACACAGTCTTTCACCTGAACAGCAAAACAAAGAACTTTACATTAGAACATTCCCTTCCGGATCCGGAACAACGGCAATACTTCTTGATAAAGGCAGTCTGAGAGGAGAGATCCAGTCCTGGTCCCGTGGATTCTCAAGCAGCATTATGCAGTCTGTTCCTGCCCAGGTATACGAACAGCTTCTGGAAAGCAGGGAAAGCATAGAACTGGCGGCACTACACCGGATTGATGCTGTTCTGCAGTCAGCCAGGTACTCTCTTCCACAGACCCGGGCAGGTTCGCAATCGGCCCAGGCCGCATCTGTAGCCCAGTGGCTCAATACAGCTCTTGAGAACACAGAGATACTCGACGAAATTTCAGTACGTCCCCCTGTAAATGCCTCAACTGTCGCTGTTCAACTTGAAGAAATCAACGCTGCTGTTGTAAAGAATGCGCTGCCTTCTCTCACCCAGCCGGAACAGTTTGGAGTCACAGAGGATAATCTTGACAAAAACATGAGTAGAGCCGGATTCCTGACAAAACTGATGCAGAAAGCAGGCATCGACTTTGAAAACTCGATTTCTGAAAATCGCCTTAACTCCATTAAAGAGCCCAGTCTTAAATATTCCCTTCTCTCTCTTATGAACGCAGTTAATGTACCTGCAAAGAATAGTGAAGGGATCCGAAGTGACATAATAGAACTTCAGGAGAAAATCGATTCGATTCGGGCAAGCATCAGCACGCACCTGCAGGCAGCTGCCGATGAAAATCCTGAAATCCAGACTGAGAGGGTTGCAGTCATTCTGGCTAAAGCCGTATACATTGCCCAAATGCTGCAGACCAGTACCGAAAATCCTCAAGCTGCGCCCGGAGAAACAGCAAAAGACAGCAGATTTGCCGCTACGCTCTCTTTTCTTCTCAAAGATATCAGTAACTCTCTGGAAAAGAAAACTCTTCCGGAGTTTACAAACCCGGAACAGGTAAAAGCGACAGGATCCAGGAGTGATTTCCTTGCAAAACTGCTTGCATTTCTCGGTATTGACGTTGACCGGAAAAATGCAGGTGAAGGCACCGCACAAGATGCCCCCTCTCCAGATTTTTCAGAGAGGGCCCATCCTCTTCCGGGTTCCGAGAGCTTCCGGCCTGCAGAAATCTCTCAGGAGACACCCCGGCAGGCTGCACCATCCAGATCCTTTACTGAAACTCAATTTGACAGCAATGAGCAGATACAGACTAATAGAGCCATAAAAGGTGATCCAGAAACCTTTACAGACAAAGATCTCAAAGAGATTCAGAACAGACTTGACTCGCTACGCAGAAGCGTAGAGGCACTCCGGGAGACTCAAACAGAGGACTTTGAAGCGCAAACAGAAAAAAAAGGTGCAGTTGTAGCTAAAGCCATCTCAGCTGCTCAATGGTTTACGGATTCAGAAATAGCGGATCAGCTACAATCTGATAAAAGCAGGAGCGCAACTGTAGTCCCCGTTCTGAATGTTTTGCTTAAAGAAATCAGCAAATCTCTTCAAACAGAGTCATTGCCTGAATTCACAAATTCTCATTCTTTCCGGGCGGCGGTTGAGAGGGCTGATAAAAACAGACTGGACCTTCTGGCAATGCTTCTGGAAAAGAGCGAAACAGATTCACACTACAAGCCCGGCACTTTATTCTCGTCGCAAAAGCAAGTTACCGATCTGGCCGATACCCTCTTATCATTTTTTACTTCTGGTAGAAGCGGAGTGCCATCCGGAAGTTCTTCGGAAATCTCTGCATCTGAGCAGTCTTACTTTAAAAGTACCGCTACTCTCTCAGCAGACAGGCTCCCTCCTGAGGACATAGATGAACTGCAGGTCAGAACAGAGTCTCTTAAAAAAAGTGTTCAGGAGCTTCTGGAATTCTCTGAATCTCAAGATGCTGATGTAAAGCAGAAGCTGAAATCTGAAATAGTTGAAAAATCCCTTCAGTTTGCAAAGTGGTTTACCTCCACTGATAATCCCGGACATTCGGAAGAGAATCGGTCGCAGACTGAAAGTACAGCATCGGTACTCAATACACTGCTCA
>CAYLVN010000199.1:0-6494 GCA_964387115.1 uncultured Fibrobacter sp. | reverse complement strand
TACTGTTGGAGATTCTGCTTTTTTGTCGCTTTTTGAGGTGCTGGTTGGCAGGCTTGATACTATCACCGATGTGGCACAGGCTCTTCTGGTAAACAATCGGCCGTTGATTGACAACAGCTTAAGAAATCTCAGCACTGCATCTACGGACCTCAAGACTCTGCTTGACAGAAACAGCGGGCGCATTGATGCCATAATGGCCAATGGCGAGCAGCTCACCTCTTATGGGCTTTCACTGATCGCCAAAGTTGATACCCTGGCTGTTTCTGTACAGAACATAACGGCAGATATTGAGAATGGCAGAGGGACGCTGGGCCAGATTATGAAGGATGATAAATTTTACGGTGAGCTGAAATCTACAGTAGCCAATCTGGATACGCTTGTAAAGGAAGTTCAGGATGATGCGTTGAAATTGCGGGTACGGCTGGGGTTCGGCAAAAAGAGAAAATGAAGGAATATGAAAGAGCGTCAGATAACAGTTACTAATTCGTTAGGTATTCATGCCCGGCCGGCATCGATGATTGTACAGACGGCAATGAAATTCAAGTCAAGTTTATGGCTGATCAAGGATGGGGCATCGGCTGATGCAAAAAGTATCATGAGTGTGATGATGCTTGCTGCTGCTTACAACTCCCAGGTCAATATAAGAGCATCCGGTGAGGATGAAGAGGACGCGGTAAACGCTATTGCGGGATTATTCGAGAAGAAATTCAATGAAGAGTAGCCTGCCCGGTTATCCAGTCAATTCCTGATATCTATTGCCGATTTAAAACTGGTGCTCAAGGACGGTAAGAAGCGTAACAAAGATTGCTGCTTTCTGACCGGGTTAAAACCGTTCTGATTTTAAAAAAGAAAATTTGCATCTTCGGGATAAGAGCGGCTCAGGGAGAATTCCGGCCGCGCTTAAAAGAAGGGATAAAGGATGAAGGATATTTCAATCGGTTTGGTTGGTGCAGGAACAGTAGGCGGCGGTGTCGTGAAGGTTCTGTCAAAGCGACTGGACTTTTTCAGAAACGAACTGGGTCTTCCTTTACGGCTTGCCAGAATCGCAGATAAGCAGATTTCCCGGTTCAAGGAACTTCCGGTCGGGGATGCGGTTTGTACAGCCAGTGCAGATGACATACTGAATGATGATTCGATCCAGATTGTAATAGAGCTTGTTGGCGGGAAGGGCTTTGCGTTTGATTTGATCATGGAAGCTCTCAGGAGAAAAAAACATGTAATAACCGCAAACAAGGCCCTTATTGCGGAGCGGGGCCCGGAGATCTTTGAGTGTGCCGGCAAAAACGGTGTTTCGGTTTATTTCGAAGCTTCTGTTGGCGGGGGTATGCCTGTTATAAAGGCCATACGGGAAGGTCTGATCGGAAACAATATCTTTTCAGTCAAGACAATCATCAACGGGACATGCAATTATATTCTTACAAAGATGACCGTTGATGGGCTTCCTTTTGCCGATGTTCTGAAAGAGGCTCAGGCAAAGGGTTATGCTGAAGCCGATCCTACACTGGATATCGAGGGCGGAGATTCAGGTCACAAAGCCGCAATTCTGGCATCATTGATAAGTGATGGTTATGTCCCGTTTGAGAAAGTTTACAGAGAGGGAATAACTGCCATAAGCGCTGAGGATATCAGGTTTGCATCTGAGCTGGGATATACAATAAAGCTTCTGGGTGTGATTAAGAAGAACAACAGCGACGACCAGCTGGATGTCCGGGTTCACCCGGCAATGCTTCATGATGACCACATTCTGGCATCGGTATCGAATGTATATAATGCGGTACTGCTCGAGGGGGATTCTGTCGGGCAGATTCTTCTCTATGGAAGAGGCGCCGGAGAACTCCCGACTGCATCCGCGGTAGTAAGCGATATCATCGATGCTGCCAGGAACATCAGCGCATCTTCACCGGTGCGGGTTCCTATGAGTTACTACAGTAAATCAAAAGAGATCACTGTAAAGCAGATCGATACCATTACATCACGGTACTATCTGCGCTTTACTGTTGTTGACCAGCCCGGCGTACTGGCTTCGATTACTTCGGAGCTGGGCAAGCATGGAATTTCAATCGCTTCTGTAATGCAGAAAGAGGGATATGAGGACAGCAGTGTCCCGGTAATAATCCTCACTCATCTTGCTTCCGAAAAAGGCATAAAGGATTCGGTTGCCGGAATCGAGAAGATGAGTTTTATAAAGGACAAAACACAGATTATCAGAATTGAGAGCTGAAGCAGCCTTGGAGAGATCATGGATTATATAAGCACAAGAGGAAACCGTGGTCCGGTATCACCATCACTTGCGATAAGTCTGGGAATGGTTCCTGAAGGGGGGCTTTTTGTACCCCGGACGGTGCCGTCACTGGATTATGATTTTACAAAGGCAGATTTTTATCAGGAAACTGCTGCAAAGGTGCTCGGGATGTTTCTGACCGATTTTTCTTCAGATGAACTCAGCTCCTGTATCGATAAGGCCTACAACAGCTCAACATTTGATACCGGTTCGATTATTGACCTTGTGTCGCCCTTACCGGGAATTTCCATAATGGAGCTCTGGCACGGGCCTACTGCAGCATTTAAAGATGTGGCTCTGCAGATAATGCCCGGTTTTATGGATATATCAAAGAAGAAAACCAGAAACGATTCCCATACTGTCATCCTGGTTGCTACCTCCGGAGACACCGGGAAAGCTGCTCTGGAAGGCTTCAAGAATCGTGAGGGTATCTCTATCATCGTTTTCTATCCCCACGGAGGGGTAAGCGAGATACAGAGGCTTCAGATGGCCACTACTGACGGAAACAATACCCGGGTTGTGGCTGTAAAGGGGAACTTTGACGATTGTCAGACTGGTGTAAAGCGTATCTTCAGCGATACAGCATTGCGCAGTGAGCTCTCGGGCAGGGGATTTGAATTTTCATCCGCAAACTCTATCAACTGGGGACGTCTATGCCCTCAGATCGTTTATTATTTCAGGGCTTACCGGATGCTTGTAGAGCGCGGGCAGATCAGAAACGGGGAACCTGTCAACTTCTGCGTTCCTACCGGGAATTTCGGTAATATACTGGCTGGATATTACGCTAAAATGATGGGTCTCCCTGTAGCGAAACTCATCTGTGCATCAAACAGGAACCGTGTAATTTCCGACTTTTTTCAGACCGGAATGTACAATGCAAACCGGGAGTTTTTCCGGACCATTTCACCATCGATGGATATCCTTATATCTTCCAATCTGGAGAGATTTCTTTTCGAGATAAACGGGCACAACAGCGCTGATATTGTCTCCTGGTACGACTCGTTAGGCAGCTCGGGAACATTCGGAATTGACAGCAGGCTCAAGGCGCAGATAGATTCCATGATGCTTTACGGCTGGGTTGACGAGGATGAAGTGCATCTGACCATAAAAAAGTTTTATGAAGAGACCGGGTATGTCCTTGACACTCACACCGCAGTCGGAACAGCTCTCTGCAGACGCCTTGATCTTTCCGGTACTCACACCGTGATAGCATCCACTGCCAGTCCGTTTAAATTCAGCTGTGAAGTGCTGGGCAGTATCGAGGGGAAACGCTGTGATGATGAGTTCGAATCGATAGAACGGGTAGCTGAGCTGTCAAAGACGCCTGTACACAGGGGACTTGACAAATTGCGTGAACGGGATGTTCTTCACGACCGTGTGATTGAAATCGATGATATGAAATCGTGTGTTGTTGATATAATTAATTCTGTTCAAAAACAGAAGGGCTGATGCATGAAGATGAAATATGCGATACTGGTCGGGGACGGAATGGCGGATTTTCCTTTAAAGGAATTGGGAAACAGAACTCCGCTCGAGTACGCTGTCACCGAAAACATGGACCATATCGTATCAGAAGGAAAAACTGGTCTGGTATCCACGATTCCGGAGGGTTTAAAGCCCGGCAGTGATGTTGCCAATCTTTCACTGATGGGATATGATCCTGCACAATACTACAGCGGACGAGCCCCGATCGAAGCTGCCAGCATGGGCGTGGAGCTTTCCTCAAACGACACGGCATTCAGATGCAATTTTGTGACAATAGAGAATGGGCGCATGGTTGACTATTCTGCCGGTCATATCGAAACAGAGGATGCGCGGAGACTCATTTCAGAACTCGATGAGAAGCTCAGGACCGATACGGTTCGTTTTTACCCCGGGGTGAGTTACCGTCACCTGCTGGTTGTTTCCGGTTTTCCTGACGGGCTTAATTGCACTCCGCCACATGATATAACCGATAAAGAAATCGCGCCTTATATTCCAGAGGGACCGGGTTCAGAAGAGATCCTGGTTCTGATGAACAGCGCAAGAGAGATTCTCAAATCGAGTAAAATCAATGCGGAGCGAAAGGCATCGGGTAAGCGCCCTGTAACGGATATATGGCTCTGGGGTCAGGGACGTGCGATAAAGCTTCCTCAGCTGAGAGACAAGTATGGTATCAGCGGATCGGTTATCTCAGCGGTTGACCTTGTGAAGGGACTCGGCGCACTTGCTGGTTTACGGATAAGATCGATCCCCGGAGCAACCGGGTATCTGGGAACCAATTACGCAGGTAAAGTGGCTGCTGCAATAGAGGCTCTTAATAATGAAGATCTGGTTTATCTGCATGTAGAAGCTCCGGATGAGACTTCACACGAGGGTTCTTTACAGAAAAAAATACAGGCTATCGAAGAGTTCGACAGAAACGTTGTAGGGGAGATGGTCCGTTACCAGAAGGATCATGATGATCTGCGTTTGCTGGTTGCTCCGGATCACGCCACACCGGTTTCTCTGAAGACCCATACGGCCGGTCCGGTACCGTACGGGATGTGCGGCCCGGGCATAGAGGCAGGAAGAGTGCGGAAATATACCGAGAATGATGCACTGGGATCACAGCCTCTTACAGGTACGGAGTTGTTTGAGTTATTTATAAAAGGATAAACCTCTATGGCTGCGCGGTTGTTTGAAAAGCTGCTTACGTTTCTCTTTGATGTACTGGCTTTAAACGTAGCTTTTTTCACGGCGTTCTGGCTTCGTTATAAATCAAATCTTTTCCCGGAAGTTTTCGATCCCTATCTTGATCTGGCATCCTATTTATACCCATCCCTGATCGTGTCAGGACTCTGGGTATTGCTTTTCTTTTTCACCGGACTCTATCGGGACTGGTATAAAGAATCGAGGCTGGACGAGCTTTTTGTGGTGTGGCGTACGGTTTTGACCGGTCTCTTTCTGCTATTCCTGATTACCAGTGCATCACAGATTATCGATTTTGTAAAGACGGGAAATTTCGGAGTTCTATTTACCAGGACCAAGTTTGCGGTTCTTCTGACCTACGGTGTTTGTATGATGTTCTTTGCAGCTGCAAACAGGATGGCCACGCATACTCTGCTTGCGGCTCTATTTGTCCGCGGGATCGCGGTAACAAATGTGCTGATTATCGGGGCAAATGAATCCGGGGTGCGTCTGGTAAAGGATCTGTCGAGGTATCCTCAACTGGGTTACAAGGTTTCAGGGTTTATAGATGATGACGGGCGCAAGAGGGGAACAGAGCTCGAGGGGTATCAGGTACACGGGACTTATTCTGATATACCTGCAGTTGTAAAGAAAGAACATGTTGGCGGATTGATAATTGCATATGTCAGTACATCTCCAAACGAGATACAGAGGATTCTTGAATACTGCGGTGACATCAAGGTTGACATCTACATGGTTCCATCGCTGGTTGATGTAATTTCCGGACATCTCAAGACGCACCAGATTTTTGGAGTTCCACTGATGGTTCTTCTGCAGGATCATATGCCTTCCTGGGAAGCTCAGATCAAGAGGCTGATGGACATATCAGTAGCTTTTTCTGTGCTGGCGATAGGGGCACCGTTCTGGCTTATTCTGGCTGCGATAATCCGTCTTAGCTCATCGGGTCCTGCAGTATATAAGCAGATAAGGGTGGGTCGCAACGGCCGGAATTTTACGATGTACAAGTTTCGTTCGATGTATTCAGATGCAGAAAAGTATTCAGGCCCTCAATGGGCATCAGAAGATGATCCGAGAATTACGCCGGTGGGAAGGTTTATCCGAAAGACGCGGTTAGATGAGATACCGCAGTTTATAAATGTGCTTAAAGGTGAGATGAGTCTTGTTGGCCCCCGTCCTGAGCGGCCGTTTTTTGTTGAGCAGTTGAAGAAGGAGATTCCCTGGTATGTGAGACGGATAAAGATGAAGCCAGGAATAACGGGGTGGGCACAGGTGAAGCACAAGTATGATGCATCGATAGAGGATGTGAAGCAGAAGGTGATATATGATCTTTACTATTTTGAGAATATGTCATTGAATCTGGATTTGAAGATTTTGCTGAGGACATTTTTAGTGGTGCTTACGGGTAAGGGGGCCCACTGAGGGGGACTGAGGGGGATCGGGGACGGACTTCTTTTTTCTGGTAAGCAGGACCAGGGACGTAAGCAGGGGACGGACCATCTTTTTCAGCAAAGGACCAGGGGACGGACTAATTTTTTCAGCAAAC
>CAYLVN010000198.1:0-6555 GCA_964387115.1 uncultured Fibrobacter sp. | reverse complement strand
CAAGCATCGGGTTTTCAGCAAACTCCTTTAGTATATTTGCATAATAATCAGAGCCAAGGATTATATCTGCATCCAGATTTCCTAAATAATCGTAACCTATATTCCCAAGCTGCTGTAAACCAAGATTAAAAGCGCTTACTTTTGAGGCAAATCCGGTTTCATTCCGGTTTATTTTCCTTACAAATTGGATCAAGCTATATCGAGCAGTGTATTCCTTCACAATCTCATCGGTTCTGTCTTCTGATGCATCACTGACTATTACCCATTTTACAGGGAGCTTTCTCTGGGCAATAACAGACTCAACTGTGCTCTTAATAAATTTTTCTTCATTTCTTGCGGGAGTGATGAGTGCGTATTTCATTTATTTATCCAAATTAGCTGTCAGCTATTGCCGGTTCCATTGCATCACCCGGCACATATTCTATTAAGTTAATGAATTCCTCAAGTAGATTTACATTACGCAAAATAGTCCGCGCCTCTTTCTTTTCATACCTGATCTGCTTCAAATCTTCAACAGTTCTTATTGATTTAAGCCGCCCCAGGCTTATAAGCTTCTGGTCAACAGCCGGCAATAGGCCACCAAAGATCGTATATGCTGGTGTACCTAGCACAGCCGCTTCACGGTTCATGGTTCCACCACCAGAAATAATCAGATCAGAGAAAAAAACCAGATCATTTCCTGACAGCGCCCGGTCTGGAATACAGAGACCAGGATACTGCCTTTTTATCGACAATCTCTGTTCCGGGTATCTGGGGAGTATAACCGTAGTCAAATCCCGTCTACCATTTAGAAGGTTGAGGAGCTTGTCAAATGTATGGTTATGGAAATTGTGATAAGCAGCTATACTCGCAGGAGGCCTTACAGTAACCAGTATGTGATCATTCAATTCCCAATCTGGTTCAAAGCCGCACGCTTTCTTGAGTTCATTTACGAACTGCGGATCAGAATTAAATCTCGAAAGATATACCTCTTCTTTGAATCCATCGTACTTGTAAACTTTAGATTTCCTTGCACCGAACCTTTTTAAATCCTCATCTCCAAAACAATCTGGAACAGCGACAACGTGCGCGGCCCTGAATGCAATATGATTCGCTGGCTGGCCCTCGTAATCCATTATTGTTATAACCCGCGCCCCGGCCAGTCTCCCAGCAACAGCTTGAGCGTAGGAATTATGGCTTACGGCAACATCAAACCGGTTTTTTAAACAGTACCGGAAAAGATTAAAAGAACGGTCTAACAAGTTTAGAATTTTCCGGAAAGACCCTCTGCCTCCATGTTTTCCGATTACTACTCCGTCAATACCGGCAAGGGAAGCCAGCTCAGGCGTCTGGTTAAAGTCTCTTATTGTTATACCAACTGCGTGTCCTCTTTTTCTGAGGCCAAGAATTATCTGTTGGAAAAAGTTTACATGAGGAGCATTGGCAAGATCAATCCAGATTTTCATATTTGCTTTTCAATTGCGGATATTCAATGCTTGTGTTTCCAAGTTTAATTTGTGGCTTGGCATCCTGCCGGTTGGTATTTATTTGTTAGATGGTCATACAAACAGCCAATCATCGCCAACAATAAATAGTAATATGAGAAAGACTGATCAAAATACCTTACAGAAAGGAAAGTGACAGTATGTGAAAAGAGAGTACACCCAAGTGCCCAGACCAGTATCCGTTGTTTGAAATTGGACTCTGGAACCATAGCCAGCGTTTTACCTACCATGCTGAAACCGCTTACAAGCACAAGTATAAAAAGAACCAGGGCCGCCAATCCCCCATCTATTCCATTCTTTATATAATGGTTAGTTATATCAGCATGTCTTTCACTCCACGTTACACCAGTCGGCATCCAATGCCGGGTATAATCAACACCGGCCAGCCACCATTCATTGAAATGGCGAAATGTAGTATCAATCAGTTCGGCACGATGCCAACCAGTACTACTGCCGGTTAGGTCGATTCTGGCCATTAAATAATAAACAGGGACCTTCATAAATAGTTGTAAAAGCATAAGTGTGAATACTATCCCTATTCTCAGATTTTTCATATTACTTCTGTAAGGCCATGCTGCAAATGCAACAGCTACAAAAAAAAGACTCATAATAGGGCCACTTGAGGATGTCAGCACCACCATCAAGACAGATGCTAAAGCACCTGCCGTTCCATATAACTTCAATTTTCCACCTTGCAAATACATTGCTACAAACCAGGCCATAGCAGTAGCAGGCACAGTTCCGGCTAAAATGGAGTGTGCAAATGGCCCCTGGCAGCGAAGCCTGCCCTCCCGAATCATAGGAGATGGTGAAACTCCACCCAGATTAGAAAACATGTTAAACTGTGTTACTCTTTCAACAAACATAAAGACGACGATTATACAGAAGATTAATGCCGCTGATTTAAACACTAAAAAAATATCATCCTCATCTTTTACTAAAAACCTGTAAAGGAAATAAATCCCAATAACATCATAAGCTTCACCAAAACGGGATATAACACTGGTATCAAGCCTTATGGTCAGAAGCCTTGCAATGACCATAACAAGAGCCCAGAAGATCAGCAATTTATCTGTTTTGATAATCGGCCCAGATAGTCTTTCACCCTTGACAATAATGCGAACGAGCCCGAAGAATATAAGTATTCTGACGGGGTAAAAACTTGCAGAACCAATTGCAAACGCACTCATAGGAATTAGTGTGATGGAGAACAGCAGTACCGCGATTGCTAATTTTCGGGGGAAAACAATAATGCATAAACCAGAGACAATTATTAACGATAATGCTAAAGGGGTCATTAGATTCTATATTTTTTCCAGGACAGAATTTCCCGCAATCTACACAGTTGTTCATTTCTAAGAAATTTGATTACCTCTTCGGGTAATGCTTTTTCCTTGTTCTGAAATGAGCCTTTAAGATAACCATACAAAAAATACAGTGCTCCAATGATCAGAGGCCTTTGAGGCAGACGAGAAATACTACTCATAAAATGAAAGAGTGGATGATATCCAAGCATATAATGACTCATACCCATCTGAAACATTGCCTGATTAAGATTTGTTTTACCTGTCAGAACGCGTCCATGGTGCAATACTTTGTACTCAGCAAAAGTATGTACATACCATCCTTTTGCCCGTGCGCAGATTTCTGCAGCAGAATCTATTCCACCAATTCTTATAGGTAAATATCCACCAATTTGTTCAAAGCATTCCTTTTTAAACAATTGCACTGCACCTGCTACACTATTCAGGCTGGTTCGCATAGGTTTTGTTTTCCCGTCGTATACTTCATAGATAAGCCCACCTGCGATACCCAATTTCGGTTGTTTTTCCATCTTCTCCAGTATTTTTTCAAAATACTCAGGCTCAAATGATACATCTGCATCAAGATTGCCAATAAAAGAGTAATTGCGGGTTTTCAGTGCCGTCAACCCTTTATTGAACGCATTAACTTTTGAACTGAAATCTTTATCAGCTGGTGATTCGTTCCGTAGGAATTTAATGAAAGCATGTTTTTTACAATAACGTTTTACGAGCTCATCTGTAGAATCCGTAGAGCCATCACTTACAATCACCCACTCTGATGGAAGAACATTCTGAGATATAACAGATTCAATAGTCCGCCAGATATTCTTTTCTTCATTCTTTGCAGGTGTGATCAACACATAATCATTCATTTACAATTGCATCCTTGAGATCGCTATTCGGTACGGGCAAAAACAGCTTCCTCTGTAAAATCCGCTTCATTGTACTTCCTATAGATTTGAATTTGGAACTATTTGGCAGTGATATCCAGTTTCTGGCTAACGGCCATCCATTATATTTTGGAACTGGAATCCCAAAAGCCTTCAATTTCTGCAGTCTTCCCCAGATCTCCTTCTGCCTGCTGAACAATTGCTCCTGGGACCTGAACACGTTTTGGTTTGAAATTTGGCGTAGCGTAATGTAACCTTTTTTAACAGCAGAATGAAGAATCCTCTTGCCATTTTCATTTCTGACATTGATTAATGAAATTCCATTTTCTTCCTTACCTCTTAAATACCATGCATCTCCACAAGAGACATCTGCTGTTTCACTTGTCCCGTCAGCACATAAGTAGCAGCGAAAAGGCCGGTATTTCTGAAGAAAACTCCAGCTCTCTGGATAAGGGATTTTAAGTTCATTACCGCACTCGTTTTTTACGCAAAACCATCCAGGCCAGCCGTTCCCACGATAATTCAATGTCTTGACGGTATTCAAGTTAACAGCGTTTTTACAGAGCAAATCCTGAGTCCCTTTTATTGAAGGGGTTCCAGCGCAGAAGATTCCTATCGCCAATCCGACTTTTTTCCGTATATTTTCATCTATAGCCTGAACATTCCTAAGTGCAGATATGTCACAGGGTTTTCCAACAAACACACACTTATCCTTGCTTTTCGAGATAGTTCCCAAGCCTGCACATGGTGCTGCTGGCGCATATCTTGAACCAATAGCTTTTATGATACTTGCACGGTTAGTGCTGAATACAGCATCGTTAATAGCAGGATTATCGGCGTTAGCGACTGTATGAAGTACACCCTCACACTGCTCATGCTCCAGATAATATAGAGCAAGTGCGGTAGAAACTCCGCCGGATGAGGATTGATTCCTCAAAAAATTATCATTAGCATACCCTTCCCACACTTCGACTGCAAAGCCGCAGTGCGGCATTAATTCCGGTATTGCTTTTTTGACATCTGCAATGTTTTTTGTATTATTGAGCCCTGGACATACACTTGTACATTTTCCACAATCAATACAATTGATCCCAAGTACCGGCCTTATTCCATGTTCAGTAAAATTTTGAAGTGAAACATTTCTGTTTTCACAAATATACTCGCAGGCACCACAACCTACACACATCCGCCACGAAACCACTTCAGACACTGTCTTCAGTTTAAATTTCATCTAAGGCCTCATTGTTCAAAGTCAGCAGTTATCCTGTACCGGAACACCTTTGTAACATACTGAACTGTATTCAACCAGTCATATGAACCTGCCAATTTAGCAGCAAATAGCTTCGAATCATCAAATTTATTTACAGGTAATCTTTTCATTATCAGTGAATCATAACCTTTTACTAATGTACCTACCCGTGTAGTTACACCAAATTTGTATTCACACTTTTCAAGTAGACAACACAGTTGATTAACAAAATATTTATTTTCCTCTGGAAACCTGTAAGGATATGCAAAGGACTGAATTTTCTTCTGTGTCCTTGTTTCGATTTCCTGTTTTGATATGCTTAGCTCCTGTGCAAGTTCGATTTCAGAAAGGTCTACAAGTTTTCTGTGTGTGTGACTATGTGAACCTATTTCGATGTTGTGAACGATGCTTTCCCGGATTTGTTCCCAGGTCATAAGCGGTTTTCCTTCCAGAACGCCCTCTTTGTCAATCAGACCGGATGGAACAAAAACTGTAGCTGGCATCTGGTATTTTTCAAGTATTGGAAGAGCATGTTCATAAAAGTCCCGGTATCCATCATCAAATGTGATAATTACCGGTTTTTGAATAGGATTTTCAAAATGAAACGAAGACAATTCGGAAAGTTTTATTGCACAATAATTATTACTTTTAAGAAATTCCAGGTGCTTCTCAAATGTGGCAGGTGTAATTTCAGTGCAGAAGTACGGGTGGCCGCGGTGTTTAATTTGAGGAGTTACCGAGTGGTACATCAGTATCGGGATCTTTTTCCCGTTATTTACACGCAGAATAGATCTCAGCAGTAAAGAAATAGTTCTATCGAGACGCATTTACAAAAACTGTATCCTCAATACCCAGATACGGTGCAAGAAGATTGACATACTTTTCATTCTGTGCAGCACTTGTGAATTTATTATAAAACACAGAATAAGCCCTGTTTCTTTTTGATTCACGCAACTCAGGTGTAAGACAGAGGTTTACCACCTTTTCCGCCAAATCATCCGCATCCCCTGCTTCTGCATACTCTATACATGAGTCATCAAAAAGTTCTTCTGAAGACTTAAGCCGTGATGCAGCCACAGGAAGTCCGGAAGCTATATACTCGAATGTTTTAGTAGAAAGCGCCAGATTCATGAAATCATCACTCAGGTAAGGAACGACTCCCAGATCCATTGTCAAAACCTGCTTATATACTTCATCAAGACCTATAGGATCAAACAACTGTACATTTTTATACAAATCCGCTTTATCGATATACTCTTCAATTCTACCCCTGTATACAGGATCAAAATATCCAAAAATATGAAGTGTACTGCCGGGGATTTTTTTGCAGATCTTTTCCATAGCCTTTACAGCGGTCAGAAGCCCGAAGCGCTCCGAGACCGTACCATGATAAATGAGCCTTGCCTGCTCAGTAATCGGCTTGAAAGTACGGTTACGATCGAAACGAAAAACACTCTCATCAGCGGTATTTACAAGCACCTTTATTTTGCCTTCTGCTACACCGCGGCCCACAAGTGAGCGTTTGAAGCCATTGCTGGCGGTTATAATTTCATCACAGAAATTTGCTATTATCTTTTCCAGAAAAACAGCAAACCCTTTTACAATAGCGATCTTCTTCCCTTTCCATC
>CAYLVN010000197.1:0-6575 GCA_964387115.1 uncultured Fibrobacter sp. | reverse complement strand
GGGGAGATCAAATTTCATAGCCAGTTATAAGCTTCTCAGATCCAGTGCATGGTACCCCAGAGGTGAATTAATGACTGAAATCCAAAGTTCTTATTTCACCTCTGGGGTGTTTTATCGTGATTAATGTTGAGAAGGGAAATTATATTAATTAACCTTAGAGAACAAGGGATTAGCATTGATTGGAACTGAATCAGATCAGTGGGAAAGCCCCCTGAATTCCGGGAGTACCAATTCATCTCTGCCCAAGCCTGGTGAGATGATCGGGAACTGCAGAATCACAGCGGTTCTGGGCGAAGGCGGTATCGGGATTGTCTACAGGGGCTTTGAGGTTGACATTGAAATGGAACGCGCCATCAAGGTGCTCAAACCTGGCGCTGAGGATATCCTGAGGAAGCAGTTTGAGATTGAAGCAAAGGTGACCGCCCGGCTGGATCATCCAAATATCGTTAAAGTCCTTGGTGGTGGTATCTGGAACGGAAGGTTGCCTTTTATTCAGATGGAGTATATTGACGGAAAGTCTCTCAGAGAGATTCTTAAAGATTATCCCGTCCTGCCCCCCCCAGTCTGCCTTGCAATCATCTCCGTAATCTCATCGGCTCTGGAATATGCCTACGGGAAATCTTTCTCTATCTGGGGTAACTCCTCTGAGAAACTGGTTCATCTTGACCTTAAGCCCGAAAACCTTCTGTTAACCGGAGATGGGAACCTAAAGGTCATGGACTTTGGACTCGCACAACTGGGGGAGGAGAGATATAAGCTGGATTACGGTACCCCATTCTACATGAGTCCGGAACAGCACAGTCAGCAGAAAGTTGATTGCAGGAGCGACATTTATGCCCTGGGCATTCTTCTCTACGAAATGCTATGTGGAACCAGACCCTTCAGTGGCCAGCTGGAATCAGTAATTTCCGCAAAGATATCCGGTGAAATGGTCGCGCTGAGAGATCGGGCCGGTGGATTACCGGAAAAGATCTACGAAATAGTCGATAAATGCCTGATGTATGATAGGGATAAGAGATACGACTCATATGAATCTTTGCTCCGGGACTTAGACAGTGCCCTTTCACAAATGGCATTTTTAACTCCCCAGGAACTGATCTGCAGATTTATCGACAACCCGGATGCCTTTGATGTGACAGTGTATGTCCCTGTTGTAAAACCGACCCGCCGACCTTTACGTAATTATGCTCTGGCATTGTTGTCGGCAGTTGTACTGACTGCGCTGGCTTTGATATCGATTAATATTTTGAGGCATCCTGAGAGAGGAAAAGGAGAGCCTGTTGCTGTGGGGGGCGGTGGTCAGACTATTGTACATGACAGTACTGCCGCCTCCGATTCAGTGAAAGCACCTCCGCCCCAGAGGAAACTTAGTGTTAAATCATCAGTGCCGAGAGTCAGTGCTGCTAACTCAGCAAAGGCATCAGATTCAGCGGTATCGAGCCAGAATAAGGAAGTCTCAGTTTTGGCAGAAGCGGTAGACTCATTCAAAAAAAAGAACTTTTCGGCGGTTGTAGTAAATATAAATACCATAGGTTTAGATAATCTATCGGGTCGTACACGGGACAGCGCTGTCGTGATTCTGGCCGATGCTCTTTTTCAGACCCGCTATATACGTGAAATCATCGATTTGAGCAACAGGTATGATGTAAATGATTCGCGGTTTTACTCTCTTGTATCACTGGCCTATGAAATAGCCCCTGATTTCAATACTGCTTCGCAATATATGGAGAAGGCGATCCTTGCACCATCGGTTATATGGAAACAACCCAGATCAGAACTGCTGCTGAGAAGAGCGCAGTTTTACAAACGCCGTTTTCAGGCATTGCAGGATGAAACGAGCAGATCGGGGCTGGTGGAGGCGTATAGAAGATTTCTCAGTGAAGGATGCCAGGGGGAGAGTAAGGATTGTGATGAGGCGAGGACGTTTCTGGGAACTATCAGTGGTGATCAGTAGTGGTCGTGTGATTTGGCCAGATGGAAATGTATGGCACGGTCGTCTGGATCAGTCCACCCCAGAGGTAACTTAGTATTTTGATACTGATTCACCTTGGGGTGTTAATGACGTTGTTTGAAAGGTTACTTTCGAATACGACCAGGCAGCCTTTTTTCAACCTCATTCCGGCGAAGGTGGGAAACCATCTACCCCAGATATTTCTGAATGCAGTTTTTCAACAGCATGACGATCTCTCCCCGTGAATAACATAATACCCACTCATCGCGGGCGTCACCTCTGGGGTAAAACAGTGCCTTTCCCTAATAACCTCCAAACTCAAAAGGTAAGTCCCCCAGACTTTTTTGATTTAAAGTGTTAAGTCACTGTTTCACCCCAGAGGTAACTTACATCACTTCTCACCTGACCTAGGATTACCCCCCTAACTACCGGAATTTAATACGACTATTACCGCCATTTAAACATACAAGGTAACTTAGCAATTCATTATTAATTCACCTTGGAGTCACAAAGTCACCTCTGGGGTAAGTGAGTGTCTTAACTAGTTAAATAATTCTTTGGAGATTCTCTAAGTCACTCAAGGACGTCGATGACATCGGCGAAGAGATTACTCCTGTGCATACTGCTTTTCCATCAATTCTGTTAACTTTCTCCCGATTTTTCAGTATACTATCAAAATAAGAATATCAGAACTGATTTCGGTATACTTATTCCGAAGGAGACGCAGTGAACGGCCATACAGAATCGGGCAGAAATTACATCCAATGCAAAAGCATCGATACATTCCTCCACCTTCTGCTTATAATTCTCCTTGCCTCCTCCGCAAACGCCATCATCGTATGGGAAGGCAAAATTGTAAATGAATGGCCCGACCAGAAACCACTTTCATCACTGCCAAAAAGCCTGGCTTCCGGAAATGAAGGCGGCTTTTACCCAAACCCCTTCGGGAAAGTCTACGCTCTTACACTTCTGGTTGACTTCAGTGATCAACCCGCCTCATTTACCATCGATGAAATACGTGCCTGGCTCAACCAGCCCGGCTTTAACCGCAATGGCTGCAACGGATCAGTAAAAGATTACTTTCTCGATGTTTCCAACGGAATTGTAGAGCTTGAAAATGAAGTATTCGGTTTTTATAGAGCCACAAAACCCAAATCCTATTATGACGCAGGGCCCGGATACAACAAGGCATCAGAACTGGTAGCTGAAGTTCTTGCATATTTCGATCCTCAAGTCGACTATTCCAAATACGACAATGACGGTGACGGCAAGATAGACGCGATCAGTATCGCTTATACTGGCACAGGGCAGACCTGGGGTCAGGGAATATGGCCACACGCAGGTGGTATCAATGAAAACAAGGATAATACTCGGCTGACCCGCTACATGATGACCGACCTGGGAGAAACTTTCAGACTTTATGTCTTTGTTCACGAAACAGGTCATATGCTCTTTGGATGGCCCGATCTGTACTGGTTTGGTGATTACTGTGTCATGGGCAACAGAATGAATGACTATAACCCCGTACCGGTAAATGATTTTTTCAGGGCTGACCAGGGATGGATAGAACGGATTGATTTAACAAACGCCCGCAGCGGTACATACAAGGCATCTGTAAACGGTCCTGGTTATATCTACTTTAAACCCGATAAACCTCAGGAGTGCTTTTTCTGGTCAAATATCAGGAAAACAGGGCGCTGGAGTTCATTGAGAGGAAGTGGCCTGCTCATTTATCATTTCGACAATTCAATAGGAGGAAACACCGGTCCCGACAAGTTATGCCTCAGGGTTATGGAAGCAGACGGGAAGGAAGATCTCATCAAGTCCCAGTGGCCGAACCCGGGAAGTCAATCTTCTGATTTTTTCTTTAGCGGCAACAGTTCCCGCTTTGATCTCAACTCTACTCCAAATTCAAAATGGTACGATGGAACAGGGCACCTGAAGATCACCGATTTCGGACCACCAGGCGACACTATCTCTTTTACCCTGGATAATGGCGAAACATCACTTTACGCAAGAAATCCCGATAGAATAAAACTGTCGGTTCAAAATCCTGATTTCGAAATCAACAATGACCAGCTTTATCTTAGATCAAACACAAATAGCCTGATCCGTATTTTTGACATCTCCGGTAAGTTACTGTACACAAGACATTTTGAAGGAGCAGGGCAGCATAGGATAAACTTCCGGGACATTACAAAATCAACCGGTGTTTTTCTACTGGATTACTGCTCTAAAGACCTAAAGAGTAAAAACCGGTTGTTGATCAAATAGGTTTTGAGATTGAAGGTGAGTCCCCAGAGGTAACTTAATACTGATTCATCTCTGGGGTGAACCTTTGACTATCACTCGTTAATCTCCAAACTAACCTGAGGGGTAAACCATTCTGATCAAATTGTGAAATATTTCTTTTGAGAGGCAATCACCACCTTCCCATCTCAGTAAACATCCACGACTTTTTCACGGTTTATCTACCAGATTTTCAAAGACTTACACCTTATATATTTTTTTTACACATATTGATCTTAATTCAAATATCTTAACTATATAATAGATATGGCATTAACAGAGGCTCTCATGCGAAACAGGTGTCTGTATATATTAATGATTATATTCTGCTGTGCAGTCTTCAGCGCCACAGCCAGAACAGAGCCTTTTATCCTTGGGGCCGACATCTCCTGGATCCCGCAGAGAGAGAATGGAGGTGTGAGGTATGCGGATAACGGGACAGTAAAGGATGTAGTTGAAATCCTCAAAGAGCACCGTTTTAACTGGATCCGTCTGAGACTGTTTGTAGATCCAACCGCGGTTATTCCGGGTGAGGATGAGTCCCCCTATTCTAGAGATGGTTTCTGTGATCTGCCACATACAATAGCCATGGCTGAAAGAATCAAGGCCGCAGGGATGAATCTTCTCCTTGATTTCCACTATAGCGATACATGGGCCGACCCCGGTAAGCAGTATAAACCGATGTCCTGGCAGGGACTCTCCTTTAATCAACTTACCTCAAAGGTCAGATCCTACACGAAAGAAACTCTTGAGGCATTCAGATCCCGGGGAGTTCTTCCCGATATGGTTCAGATAGGAAATGAGATCGTTGGAGGCATGATCTGGCCGGATGGAAGCAGCAGCAACATGTCTAATTTTGCAGCGCTTGTAAATGCTGGGATAGACGGGATAAAGGATGTCAACCAAGAGATAAAAATAATGATTCACTCAATCTCTAAAAATTCCCCAAGCGACTGGCTCAGGAACCTGAAAAATGCCGGAGTAAAAAGAATCGATGTGTTCGGGCTTTCTTATTACTCAGAATGGCATGGTACACCCGATGATCTTCAGTCAATGATAAGTGCCATAACGGCAAATCACAACCAGAAAATCGCCGTTGTAGAATATGCAGACAACCACGAACGGGTAAACAAGATAGTTTTCAACATTCCTCATGAGCAGGGTATCGGAACATTTGTATGGGAACCCTGTGACTGGATGGAGGCGCTTTTTGACTGGAAAAACAACCGCAGAGAAACAAACAGCCGCATCGATCTCTACCCGCGTCTGTCTAAAGAATTCGGAAACGATGATATTGTAAGAGTAGATGATCTCTCAAATCAGAAGTCAGCATCCGAATCAGACAGGACCAATTTCAGCATTAACTATAATGGAGTTTTAAACAATTATTCGCGGTACCCTCTTGACATTAATGTTTACACATTTCAGGGCCGTCTTGCAGGAAAATGCAGAATAGTTCCACAGGGAAATAATGAAATGCCGGTAAAAAGGTCAGGAATGTATATATTTACCACAAGTGAAAAAAGCCTCTCCAACATAGTAATACCACAGAATTTAAACAGACACCGGTAAGGACAACTTTTCCATGTTCCCCTTAATGTATGGTAGAAAATTTAACATTTACGAAGCAGTCAGTAGAAAGATAGTTTTGCTGCTTCTGTTAATAGTTCATTCTTTATACTCGTATGAGACAATCAGTCCCGAAACCCTCACAGTGTGGATAACGGGCGGAGCACCATTTGAATTTCTTCTTATTGACATTCGTGAACCATACGAACTGACAACAACAATCGGTTCAGGTTCATGCGGGGCATACAATTTTCCGTATAATTCAGGTATATTTGACAAAATGATCGGAAGTTTCCCCTACGATACGGCAATGGTTATTTACTGTGCTTCTGGAAGCAGAAGTTCCATGGCATGCTCGAAGCTTCAATCAGCAGGATTTTCGAAATTATATCATCTGAAAGGTGGAGTATCCCGATTCCAGGGGCCGACACTTCCCGGAGATTTATCCAGACCCGTAAGTGACTTTCCTGAGGTCTTCTGTGACCGGGAGACCTCAGTTTTTGTTCTGAAAAACGATATCACTGGCTACACACATAGAAAACAGAACCGGTATTCTTTTAATCTGCAGGGCCGAAACTGTGAAAATCTTTCAGCAGGCATCACTATTAATGCTGACAGGACAGGGCTGAACCACAAGACAGTACTACTTATTCGAGCACCCCAGAGGTGAATTAGTAGCTCCACAGATGCATTACACAAATTAAGTCGCTATCTCACCCCAGAGGTGCCTTAATGTTTCTCTCCTAAATCATCTCTGGGATGAATT
>CAYLVN010000196.1:2432-6645 GCA_964387115.1 uncultured Fibrobacter sp. | reverse complement strand
GGAAACCACTTATAATCAGCTTTTTTTCTGTATTAAATTTTCAGACCGTTATATTTATCCTTATCGCCAGCCCAGGCCGATAACGAACCAATGGCAGTGTATCAGAGGGTCAAGGACCTCTTCGACAACCAGTTACAGCAGCTTGAAATCCGCGAAAGGCTGAATCTGAAACTGGTCCAGCTGGCATCCGCGGCCGGACTGCCCGATATCGGCAGCTGCTTCACTCCGTGTACCACAGCTACGCCCCAGGTCTCACCGGTGCGCATCGGCAATCGCGAGATTTATCTGTGGGCAAAGGACTTTGCCCTGCATGAAAACATCTACCTGACAGATTTGTGCCAGGCAAAAGGTATCAAGCGGATTCTGCTCTCTTATTCGGTCAACAATGACAATGTCAAGGTCCGGGAGTTTATCGGCCTTTGCCATTCAAAAGACATTGAAGTTCACCTCATGCTGAGCGAAACCACACTGCTGGAGCCGCGCAAACGCGCGACCCTGGATGAAAGGCTGCAGCTGATAGGAGACCTGGCTCCCGATGGCCTGCACCTGGACATCGAGCCGCAAATGATTGACGGATGGAAAGATGACAACTATCGGCTGGTACGAACCTATCTCGATATGCTGACGCATGTACGATCAGTCTGGAGCTCATCGCTGAGCGTTTCAATCCCGATCGGCTATCCTCCCGATATTCTCGCTGATCTGGCCGGCAAGGTTGATTATGTCAACGTCATGGCTTATGAGCGTCCGCATGTCGAGGCAATCGCAAAGGTCATCAGAGAAGAGATTGAGGCTCTGGGAACAAAGCTTCACGTTGCTCTGCGCTGCAGTGACTTTGAAGACGAGGACGCGCTGGAGTCAACCGTCAAGGCGTTGCACGACCGGTATGCGATAGGAAACTTTGCACTGTATGATCTGCACAAATACATAGAACTGGTATTAATAAAATGAAAACCTTGAAAAGCCGTAAGTACATCAACTACCCCACTGAAGGCAACGCACCCCGGGCGCCCGCCTGGCACGCTAACCTCCTTCGCTATGTCTATTTCGGGATTCTGCTTGCCGCCGCGGTTCTGGCAGTGCGCGCCATCTTCATCCATGTTGCATATATCAACGGAACGGGTATGGTTACATTCAAACCCATTACCATCCGCGCGATTGATGATATGGTAATCGACAGGCTGGCGGTAACTGAAGGCGACGTGGTGCGCAAGGGGCAACCATTGCTGTATCAACGCCCCACCCACAATGAGACCACGACGCTTTTGCGTAGTGGAGCCGGAACATCTACCGATGTACATGAGCGCATTGCCCGCACGGATCGGGAGATAGCACTCAAGAAGATTGAGCAGCAGGCCATAAGCGGAGAAGTGTTGGCCGTGGAGAAGGAACTCGCACGCCTGCGCCAGCTGTCCTCACTGGAGGCAATTACAGCCGAACGCCTGCGTCAGCAGCAGGCACTACTGGAGATAAAGCGCAGCCGCTACGATCTGCTCAGCGGGGAGATGGATGTATTGAAGAATTATCGTAGCCGGCTTTCCCGTTACGCTGCCGAAGGTGGCAACGTGGCGACCATCCAGCTCAATGGCGCCGATCTGGCTGCCGACTCGCTTGTGTATTCCGCACCGATCGATGGAGAAGTGGTGCAGGTTTTCCGCCAGGAGCATGAAGCGGCATTCCGTAATGAGCCGATCCTGCAGATCGCTTCACATCTTGACATGCGCATTAAGGGCTATTTTGAACAGAAGCACCTGCGGCAGCTCAAGGAGGGCCGCGACGTCAGGATCGTTTTTCCGGATGGAACCCACAGCTATGGCAGGATATCAAAACTCTACGTCGCCACACTTGCGCTGCCTGATGAATTCCAGAAGAAATACGAGCCGGTGCGCCGCAATATTATCGTCGATATCGTTCCCGCGCCCGGAGAAGAACAGAAGTGGATCCACCTGGACAGGATTTCCGTCAAACTTCGCATCAAAAGGACCCTTCACCATGACTCATAATGATTTCGTGCCATTAAGAGTACTGTCCATTACCGACAATCCACATGAGGCAGCCGGTGGGGCAGATCGTGTGTCAATAGCCGCGTTTGATCCGCTGACATTACGTCAATACCATGCCGCAGTTGTCACTTTCGGTCCCGGCTATCGTGATGTCATCAAACGAATCCGCCGTCATGACGATCTGCAGGTCTATCTGAAGCCCATCTTTTTACTCAACACCCATGGGGGTGAAATCATAGAATACGGCCGGGCAGTTCTTGACGGAGAAGTACAGGGTGGAGCGATCGATCGTTTCCTTAAGGACCACGAGGCCGTCATTAACGGGATCAACACACATATCGCGCAGTTCACCTCCGCACCCCAGGAGCATGCCGCGCACCAATACGGCCTTGCCGTCAAAGCTATCCGTTTCATCCATTCGCGCAATAATCCGATAAAGCCGATCCGGTTTCCCAAATCGATTTACGCCTACTCGTACCCCTTCATCGACATACTGATCACAGGCAACCATTATCAGCAATTCACGCTGATTGATTTTCTGGAGAATCGCAATCTTATCGAGGGAACGTTCGTCGACCGGGTGCACTGCTGCAGCTTCTGTTATGCCAGTTTTCTCAATTTCCGTGAGATTTGTGTTAATTGTCAATCACCCAATATTTCAAATGAGGACCTGATTCATCACTTTCCCTGCGGGTATATGGGACCGGAATCGGATTTTATGCGCACAGGTAAGCTGATCTGCCCCAAGTGCCGCAAGAATCTCAAGCACATCGGAGTCGATTTTGACCGTCCAAGCCAGGTTTTCACCTGCAGCGTCTGCACCCACAGCTTTCAGGAGCCCGATGTCGATGCCTTGTGTGTTAATTGCGGCAAGACCATCGCGCCCGAAAAGCTCCTTTACCGCACGTTGAAAGAGTTCAAGCTGACACCGCTTGGCGAAGCCTCCGCGCTCAGCGGCATTGTCTATTCACTTCAGGAAGAGTTACGTGAAAACATCGAAGTAGTCAGCATGGATAAGTTTAACGTGGTTCTCAACCTGGAGATCGAACGGGTTCGGCGCTATAAGAAGTCGCTCAGCACCATTGTCCGTCTCGTGTTTGACAACTATGCCGACCTGCTCACCCAACTGGGCAGTGCCTCGACCGCCCTAAGCCGTCAGATCGTTGCCGAAATCGCCGACTTCGTCCGCACCACCGATCTGGTAGCCTTCATCGATGATCGCACGCTGCTGTTTCTGCTGACTGAAACGAGTGTAAGCAATGCCAAAATTGCCATGGATCGTCTGATGAAGCGGATAACGGCGCTTATCACTGAAAACCTCAGTGTCGGCCTTAAGCTCAGCTACAAAAGCCTGGCACTCGATGGCACCCGCCCGTACAACGAAGTTCTCAAAGAGCTCGCCGCGCATGAATGAGTACCTGCTTAATTTGTTTCAATTCATCGCCAACCTCACCCCTGCGCGATTCATTGAACTGTTCTGGTACTTTTTTATCTTTGACTTTTTGCGTTACCTGGCAATCGACCTGATAGTCATTCCCGTCAGTCTGCTCAAACGTCGTCTGCGTCGACCGCTTTACGATCAGGCACGCCGGCGTCTTTTCTCTGAAAAGCCCCTGGTTTCTGTGATCGCTCCTGGAAAGAATGAAGCCAGACACATAATGGATCTGGCCTACTCGCTCAAAGCGCAGACCTACCGCAATATCGAGGTCATCATCGTCGATGACGGCTCCGATGACAATACCCGCCAGGTCGCGCTCAAAGCCCTGCGGCTTGGCCTGATCCACAACTTCTTCCGCAACGATGTCCGCGGGGGAAAAGCCTCGGCCGCCAACCTTGCGCTGCGTTTCAGCCGGGGCAAATACATTGTACACCTGGATGCCGACTCCAACCTTTCAGTAGACGCAATCGAAAAGCTGCTTATCCCATTTTTCATGGACAGCCGCATCGGGGCAACTGGAGGAGATATCAGGGTTGAGAATATCCATGAGGGGCTGGCCGCGCCGCTGCAAGCCTTCGAGTATACCAAGACCATCTCGGTCGGCCGACGTGTCACCTCCGAGATGGGCATCCTGCGTATAATCTCAGGAGCATTCGGTGCGTTTCACCGGGATGTCATCGAGCGGCTCAGCGGCTGAGATGTAGGGCCCGGATTGGATGGAGATATCACCGTCAAAGTCCGCAAGCTGGGCTACAAAGTGATCTTTGTGCCG
>CAYLVN010000196.1:0-2422 GCA_964387115.1 uncultured Fibrobacter sp. | reverse complement strand
ACCTTCCGGAGCTTGACAAAGCAGCGCAATCGCTGGAACCGATCCCTGGTCAGATTCCGCTTGCGTAAACACCGCGACGTGCTCATGCCAGACGCCAATTTCCGATTCAGTAACTTCTTCGCGATGCCCGACAGCATATTCTTCAATTTCGTGCTCAACCTCAACTGGTGGGTATATCTGCTGACGATGCTGTTTTTTAATGATCGCGTCTACTGGGTCCAAATCGTAATGATCAACTACCTTCTGTATTGCTGCATGAATTTCGTTCAGTTCAGTATCAATCTGGCGATCGCTCCTTCAAAGCAAATCCGCCGACGGGACTATCAGCTGCTGCTGTTTCTGCCGCTGATGCCGTTGTACACCGGCCTTTATATGCGGTGCGTTTTAACCTATGCCCACCTCCGCGAACTTTTCTGGCGCACCTCGTATCTGGATACGTGGAACCCTTGGAAAGTCTCGGCGCTGGCCCGCACAAACAAAATGTAACCAGCCGTCTCGCATTTGTCTAACTCTTTGGGCAATAGAGGAGTCCGGCCATAGATGGTGTTATTATTACGGATCACTTGAGGGTACCCCAAAATTTCACCTGAGGTGATTTTTTGCCTCAGAGGTAATCAAGACCGCTAAAGTTCTTCTACTCTGGTTCTGTTTGAAGCTATATTTTTGTCTTAGAATCCCCAAAAATCAGGAGAACCTTTGAAAAAATTGCCAATTCTGCTTATAATCCTCTCTGCGGCGTTATGTGCTGCTAAAGACTATGACCGGATATTTCTGCCACAACGGAGTTTCTGCAGCTCTGCGATGAAAGGTCTGGGTGATGCGGGTATCGCTTTTCCTCTGGACATCTCAGGAGGTATGATAAACCCGGCACTTGCCTATTCGTACCGTAAATCGGTCCAGGATGTACACGGTTCTGTTTTTTCCTCCTATGGACGAGACAGTACCTTCGATAATCACATAATGCCGCTTGGCGCCAGTTACTCCACATCAGAGGGTGCAATGGCCTTCTATTACCGTCTGTTAAAAGACAAAGGTGAGATGAGACAGAATGAGTTTGTGTTTAATATCTCAGGACAGCTTTCAGGAAATTCCGAGACACAGGGCGCGGTGGATTTAGGGGTCAACTTAAGGCTTGAGAATTTTAAATGGGGTGACAGGCCGCTGGGGAGCCTTCCTCAGAGGGTTCTTTTCAGGGACAGCACCGGAGAATGGTCTGGTGATTCTGTCAATAGGTGGTCAGAGGATAGTGAGAGGGGCTCTGTTATGGAAAGACGTCTTCTGCTGGATATCGGTTTTTTCCAGGAGAATGTCTGGCCCAATATCGATTTCGGCCTTACTATGCGGAATCTCCTGGGTTATGTCTGGTCTGCGGAAAATCCCGATACCGCGTTTTCCGAAAGGATAGTTTCTCCTGAATCGGCAGATGAGGATACAGCTCTTGTACGCACCTATTATTACAAAAGTGGAGTTGACAAATCGCGCGGATGGACCAGTGGCAAATACCGGGGACTGGCTGCAGGTATAGTGTATCATCTTCCACTTGGCCAGAATTTCAAACTGAGCTTTCCAATCGATTTTGAATTCATAGGTCTGTTTGACAAAAAAATCAAAAACAGAGCAATATTCCGGGGGGGTATACAGGGGAAAATAAGCCAGAACTTTTACCTGAGAGTTGGATATTCAAGAGCACCGGAATTTCTGCTTACTGGAATCAACGGGTTTAAAAACATCAATGTATTTACAGGCGGGGGAGGAATTGCAATAGCCCCTGTCAAACTTGACTTCTACGTTTCGAATCTCTCTTTCGGGACAACTCTGAACTTCGATTATTAGGGCCTCTACTCTTTGTGATCGACTAATTATTACCTAACTTATGCACCCGGATCAGTGCGAATTGCACTTATCCCTTGTGCATAAAGGCTTTCACAAATCTTGATTTACCACCAGTGTGGTGCACCTGCGATTTGTTCAAGCCTTTCTGCTACAAGGTCTAAACGCACTTCGCCCTTGAGCGGATAGTCAACGGTTTAACAGAATAATAATCAGAAATTAAGACCGGAATTTAATCGCAAAGTGCGCAGAGAACTCAGAGGAAAGATGCAGAGATTGAAAAAAATAAAAACAGGTCGCAAAGTATAAACACTCCGCATTTACAGGATGGGAGATTACAATAACTACTAATCAATGGAATCTGGATTCTTTGCGTTTTAAATTCCGCGATCTTTGAATATGAGAAATGGATCTGAATCTGGATTGATATACGGAATTTTATTAAAGAAACTGGTAAATCCGGAGCGCCCCCATGCGCTTAATGAAGACACGGCCGGAAATTAAACGCAAAGTGCGGTAGAGAACGCAGAGGAAAAACGCAGAGATGAAAAGAAATAAGACAGGTCGCATAAACGCTCTGCGTTTACAGGAT
>CAYLVN010000195.1:0-6717 GCA_964387115.1 uncultured Fibrobacter sp. | reverse complement strand
CTACTAATCCTGTGCACCGCTGCCGGTATATTGGAACTTTTCCCTAGCATGAAGGTCATTATAAAGAAGAGATGCTTCTTCAGAAGTCGCATTGCGGAAACGCTGAATCTTTTCCAGCTCAGTAGCGCTCATATTTTCACTCAGCGCCTTTTTGTAATCTTCTGTATAAAATATTTCGATAGATTTAAACATCGGCTCCCTGTTAACGCGCATTGCCAGGAGTGTATTTATCTCCTGAATTGTGAGGGGATTCGACTCTGCATTTTTGCGCTGTTTATCGATCTTGGCATACTCTTTAGGAAACTGGCTTTTTGCGAATGAATCAGACATCATGACTCCTTTAGATTAATTGCTGTTTGAGGTCTCAACAGGTATTGCGGCCGTTCATTTTGAGGTTCAGAAACAGCGTTTTGGTTTTTAACTATCTCCTGTATTACCAACCCGGCAAGCATGAAACCGAAAACTGCGGTTACGTGTACAGCGGAGCCATTGACCTGCTTTTTTACGCTGCACTCCTCCAGATCAACTTCCCCCCCCTTCTCATCAACAGAGGGCGGGCAGGTGCACCTGCCGGTTCCATATTCTGAAATTACATTATGAGGATCTGCCGCAGGCTCGTCACTATACACACAGGTAACATCTCCGTTAAAACCGCGCCTTCGCAGCCTCTTCCTTACAAATCGACCCAACCTGCAACCCTCTGTCTTCCAGAGCGATGCAACTTTGATTTTGGTGGGATCCATTTTGCAGGAAGCACCCAGAGCTGAATAAATAAGGGCACCTGAAGCGGATGCATTGATTATGAGCTCTACTTTACTGCTGAGGCTGTCGATAGCATCAATAACGTATTTATATCTGCCCAGATCAAACTGCGCGGCTGTGTTGCGGTTGTAAACAGTTTGCACGGCATTGATTGAAGCTTCCGGATTGATAGATAAAAGTCTTTGACGCAGCACATCAACTTTGAGCTGACCGACAGTATCAAATGTTGCCTGTACCTGACGATTAATATTTGTGACACAGATCAGATCCGAATCAACAATAGTAAGGTTGGCTATTCCGGAACGGACCAGAGCCTCCGCACACCAGCTCCCTACCCCACCGACACCAAAGAGGATAACAGGCGTACTTGATAACCTCTCAAGAGCACCGCTTCCAGTCAGCAGTTCCATGCGATGAAAGGAGTTTTCCGTGTTGTTAGGCATATCGGGGGATATCCGGGCAGTTTCCATGTGAACGTAAATTACAATTTTGAGAAATGTTTTGCAAAATCAGATTAGATTAACGGTGTACAGGAGACATTATTGCCTCACCGGAACCGCTCTGAGAAGAAACTGAAAAGTAAAGAAATCAAGAAGCTCATCATCACGGAGTTTAAGCTCGGAGCCGGTTAAGATGCGGGCAAGATCTTCAAGCTTTGCGGGAACATCGTTTTGCATCCACAGCGGGATCTGAGTTTCTGCTTCTTTGTAATATACAGGCACGATCTGGACAACCTTGTAGCCGCAATCGCCAAAGAGCCTGATTATACCGTTGAATGTGAAAAATCTCAGGTGGGTTTTATCGAGAATACCCTCTTTGTCGTAACCGAATTCTCCCCGCAGGAGTCTTCCGATCACCCTTCCATTCCTGATGTTTGGAATACTTGCCACAACCGAACCATCCCTATTCAGATTTTTCTTGAGCCGCTTAAGGATCTCCCATGGATCCTTTAAGTGCTCAAGAACATCGGCGCATACAATAATATCGAAAAAATCTTCTGGAAGCGATTCCATCGCTGATTCTACATCACAATTAAAGATTCTGTCGTAAGCAGTTTCTGCAATTCGGGCAGCGTCAGTAACAGGCTCTATGCCATAAATTCTGCTGCACCCTTTTTCTTTTAATAGCCTGCCAAGCCCCCCTTCCCCGCAACCCACATCCAGGACAGCAGTTCCCTCAAGAGGAGGCATCAGGTCAAGCAGCTCACTGCGGTTTTTACTGTAATAATCTCCGGGTTGTTCCATAAGTGATTCAGTGGAAAAAAGAATGTCTGCGAGCCATCAGGTCTCAGAGCAGCCCTTTGCAGAAAGCCATGATTCTTGCGGCGAGCTCTTCTCCTTGAAGATACATCATTGCGTGAGTTCCATTCTCAATGATTTCAAAGCTTGAGTGAGGGATAAATTTTGGAATTGAGCGGGCGCTTTTGAGGGAAACGGTTTTGTCTTTTGAGCCGTAAAGCGACATAACCGGGCATTTAATTTGAACGGCATCCTCGGGCCCTTCGCATGTGGTAATAGCTCTGACCACCTGACGATACCACTGAGGGTTCTTTACCTTTACGATACCTCTTAATTCCCGCATCGGATTGTTGCTTCCGCTGAATGAGAGCCGGTATATCCTTTCGATCAGCCAGTGGAGCTTGTAGTCGGGGTTTTTAAGGATTATACGAGCCATTTCCCGGCTTTTTATCCGGTCGAGTTTGGAAGAATTCATGATGAAAGTTGACACAAGTATAAGCGCCCTGACCCTTCGGGCGTGTGAAGCTGCAAAACGGGTGGCTATCCCGCCGCCAAAAGAGACCCCGCAGAGAAACAGAGAGTCGATTTTCAGGGTATCAAGAAAATCATCTATAAGAAACCTGAAATCATTCATGTCTCCGCGGTAAATATCTGATGTTTCCGGGAAATCGTAGGCAATAAGCTGCCACTTTTGTGCAAGGCTGCTCACATTATAAAAGTTTTTTCCGTCAAATACAAGTCCGTGCAGGAAAAGAAATACAGGCGCATTTTTATCAGGGCCGGGGTGATAGTAGTAGTGATGAGTGAAACCGCTCTCAGCAGAGTAAATCTCTTTACGAACCCAGCCATTCGTTGAACCCGGTACAGAACTGACCGGAGCAGTCTTGTCAATCTTCTCCTTGTAAGTTTCCGGAACAAAGTTCAAGGCGAAATTGATTGTTGTGCCGATCAAGCGCAAGGTAACAGTTTTCATGAAATCTAGTTTAAGCATATCCTGTACCATAGTCGAATTTACCAAAAATCTGAATATACAACATTTCACATTTCCCGGAATTCTCCTGAAAATTCCACGGTGATTATAATACCATGCCGCGAGGGTTCAAGCCTCCTTAATCATAATGCCGGGCTGAAGAAATCTGCAGTTCAGTATTTAGATGTCTGAACAGTTCTTTAATCCTGTGGTCGTATGTATGGGCCGCCATCACTTTTCTGTGCCCCCGTTCCCCGATCTTCTGCCGTTCTGTGTCATGTATCAGATAGTATTGTGCCAGATCTGAGAGCTCATCGGTGTTTCTAAAAGTTACAATCTCTTTTTGCGGGCCATCAGTTTCAAAAAAATCTTCCACTATGGGTTTTGAGCTGGTGATAAGAAATGCGCCGCATGCGAGTGTGTCGAAAACCCGCTGTGTAAAGCCGTTTCTTATCACTACGCGGTTAATATCCACGTTGATTTTTGTGGAATTGTAAACTTCTCTAAGCTCATCTCCATATTTGACGGTTCCAAGTCTTTCCGGAGTGATTTCCCGAAGCCACCCGTTATCGCCATAGATCCTGAACCCCGGAAACTGCCGGGCAAGTGAGAGGACGACCTCTTTTCTGTACAGATAGCCTGTAAAATGTTTGCAGATAAAAACAGCTTTTTCAGGGGAAAGGCTATCTGGTAGATCAAGAGCCGATACTCTGGCTGTAATTTTTTTATCAATGTCAAGATTATTGTCCACTCTATACTGATTGAGCAGGGAAGCAAGAAATGGCACCATACCGGTAAGGAATGTTTCAGCCATCGAGACAAACTCATCGACCTGCGCGAGGTAGGAACTTCCGACAAAAGAGAGATCGTTTACAAGGTCTCTCTTTACAGGATAAAACATGGACGGATCTGTCCCCAGTGGAAGAAACCGGGCTTTGTACCCTCTTTTTTCCATTCTATCCAGGTAGTCCCGATCAGAAATGAAATCGAATCTCAGTTCTGTTTTCCGGAATTTCCTCTTATGAATAATCTCCTCAAAGAATGGATCATCAACACACCAGTTTATGTGCAGAATCTTTTTCTGTTCCAGAAACTCCGCAATTATTCCGCAGTCAAGGCCCCATTCATTAATGGTAAAAAGGACATTACACTTCTGCTCTTCAAGGATTTTTGACGCATAATAAGCCTGCTCAGATACGGGGGTTGAGGTGATATCAAAGACAATGAGACGCAACTGCGGAATCCGCCTCAGAGATGAGATGACCTTTCTTTGTACCAGAAAGTTCTGATTAAAAAAGACCAGATTAATAATACACCCCTTGCAATAAAAAACTCTGGAACACAGGAAAATACACCGGATATATTATGACATTAAAAAATAGAGATAGCCATATTGGGAGATATGGCGGTTAAAAAAAGTTTAATGTTCCTTGATTCAATCGATTATTGCGGCATATCTTCAGGGTGGATTCTAAAAAAGTACCACAAACTATTATAAGTGGTTATCAGGACCGAAGATAGAGTTTTGTTACTTTTTTTGACACAAATATCAACAATTAGGTATTTTTATAATCTTTGGAAAAGAAATCTCAAATAACAGCCGAAAGATCAAATCAATGGTGATTTATCTTCCGGCTGTTTTTATGTAGAGCCGTTAACAGCAGGAGTTCAGCATGATCTTCGATCCGCAGGCACAGGCATTAAACGAGGCAATTCGCTCCGTAAATCCACACGCATTCAACCTTCTTTCGGATCGGGGCAAGGCGATCTACTTCCCAAAACATGGGATTCTCTCCCAGACAGCAGATGCAAAGGGAAAGAAGTTCAATGCCACTATCGGTACTGCTCTTGAAGACAACGGTTCACCAATGGTTCTCGGGTCGCTGGGCTCTCTTTTAAATCTGGAGAACAGGGAGTGCTTTTCCTACGCCCCCAGCTTCGGCCGCCCTGAAATCAGAAAAGTCTGGAAAGATCTTCTCTACAGGAAAAACCCGTCACTGAAAAACATCTCCTTCAGTTCACCGGTTGTTTCCTGTGCCCTCACTCATGGTCTGTCAATGGCAGGGTACCTTTTTGTAAATGAGGGTGACGTTGTAATTTCTCCTGATCTGTTCTGGGAAAATTACAATCTGATCTTTAACCACGCTTATCGCGGAATTCTCAGGGAATTTCCGACCTTTATTGACAATTCCAGATTCAACACCGATGGGCTTCGTGAAAAAATCAGGGAATCGGGTATCGGCAAAAAAATAGTGATCCTGAATTTCCCCAATAACCCGACAGGTTACACAATCTCCGTCGAGGAAGCCAGGCAGATAAAGGAGATCCTCGTTGAGGCGGCCAATGATGGAAATGAGATTGTTGTTTTCATAGATGATGCTTATTTCGGGCTGGTATTTGAAAACGGTATTCTGCAGGAATCAATCTTTTCTCTTCTGGCCGATGCTCACGAACGTATCCTGGCCGTAAAATTTGACGGGCCCACAAAGGAGGATTACGTATGGGGTTTCAGAGTCGGGTTTATCACATTCGGAACAAAACTGAATTCTGCATCTCTTTACACGGCTCTTGAGTCGAAGATGGCCGGTGCCATAAGAGGGAATATCTCTAATGCATCCAATCTTGCCCAGTCACTCCTGCTTGAGGCATACGCCAGCCCCTGCTATGATGAGGAGAAGGCACAGAAGTACTCGATACTGAAACGCCGTTATCAAAAGATCCGTCAAATACTGGAAAGCCATACCGAGTATGGCCCCTATTTCAGTCCTCTGCCGTTTAACTCCGGATACTTCATGTGTGTAAAAGTGAAGAGCGGAGATGCAGAGAAGGTGCGCAGGGTGCTTCTTGAGAAGTACGACACAGGCACCATTGCTCTGGGTGATGTCATCAGAATAGCCTTTTCTGCAACACCTTACGATGCTATCGAGCAGATGTTTGATAATATCTTCAAGGCATGCCGGGAATGCGCATGCTGAGCCATTATGAACGATAAAGGCAAATTCGCAGGTGTAATTTTTGATCTTGACGGGACGCTTTACCGGATGAGTTGGATTTTACGTCCACTGCTGACTTTAAAGGTATTCCCCCATATTCTGCGCCTGCCGCGTTTCATGAAGATACGCGGCAGTTTTGCCGGCAAAGAGATGGGCTCAAGAGTTGAACTTCTCGATGCAATCAGCGAAAGTCTCTCCAGAATCGAAAAGATATCTGCTCAACAGGCAAAGATCTGGATTCTTGACACTTTCTACCCTGCATTTGTGTCAACCATGCCGTTTTTCCGCAATAGCCGCCCTGATACAGATATGGTTCTTTCCCGCCTGCACGAAGCGGGCGTAAAGCTTGCGGTTTTATCCGATTATGACAGCGTTAAAGATCGTCTCGACGGACTTGGAATCCAGCATTCTCTTTTCCACACAATTACATCATCGGAAGCCTCAGGCGCGCTTAAACCCTCACCTAAACCATTGCTTGAAATAGCCTCACAATGGCAGCTTTCTCCGGAGCAGATCCTTGTTGTTGGGGACAGAGATGATACCGACGGGGAGGCGGCCAGAGCCGCAGGTATGAGTTTCCTGAGGATTATCGAGAAAAAGGATGGTTCAGGAAGCGGCAGGTTGTGGGGTGATGTGGTAAAAGAGCTTTTGCTTCAGACTGCATAACACCTCCAGTTGGCTGAAATGCCGGTTTGCCCACAAGACAATAAGAGGGCGCGAGGAAGAAATAAACCAAATCAAAGCCAACAAGAAT
>CAYLVN010000194.1:0-6727 GCA_964387115.1 uncultured Fibrobacter sp. | reverse complement strand
GGTCTCATTATTTTCCCTCTAATGTAGACAGTGGAAATACCTGAAAATTTATCTGGTATACCTTTTCGGGTGAGACTTCGTTGTTTTCGATCTCCCTGATTTTTTCCCGTGCTTCACGGATAATTTTCGTGACTTCCCTGAAATTTTCTTCACTGAGACTCACCGAAAGAGTCGAAATATCCCTTTTATCTTTGGGAAATCTCGCAAGCGCCTCAGCTCCCAGGTTCGCCATACTTTTCTGAAACGACTCAATGGCGGCACTCTCCCAGCGGTCACCGGTCGAGAGAAAACTTCCCGCCGCAGTAAACCCTTTATCTGTCTTTTGTATAAATCCGGCATTTAAAAGAACATCTAAAGCACACTGAACCTTTGATGCACTCACCGCCGGCTCAAGCATCGCACCAAGTTCAGCCGGGTCGGATATATCAGGGACAATTTTAACAAGTTCATACAGCGCCACATAATACCACTGCTCAAAAAAATGAAACTTCTCCTCCGGGATGCAGTGGCGCATCTGATTTCGAAACAGGGAAAGTTCACTGTAAATTTTTTCCTTTTGAAGACTGTCCCCGCAATGTGCAAAACGCAGCAGCAATCGAAAGTACGACTCCTCCCTGCTGCGTAACCCCAACCAGGTGATAATTTTAGGCAGAGCTGATGGCCCGATGCCGCGGGTTCCGTTGAGAATTCTTGTGAAACTACCGGAGGGAATTGCGCATTTTTCAGCCGCGCAGCGTGATGAATATCCCGGATTTTTCTTTTTCTTCTCAAAAAGAAAATCCCTGAGATATTCCCGGTAATCGGTATATGCGTATATAGAATCCATCTCTACCTTTTCACTACCCTCAGATAAATATCGCGATGACCGTTCGGGGTATGCAGCATATCAGCGCGGGATTTCCCAATCACTGCTCCGTTTAACAGAAAGTACGTTTCGGTTTTACTTTCCCTTTTCGCCTTTACAACAGGATGTTTCGGCTTGATGCCCACCGGAATAATTTCAACATCCGTCTTCTTTCCCTGTGGATCAGTAAACGACGCGCCCGAAACCGTAAAAAAGGGTTCCTTCTCTGATCCCGACAGTTTCAAATCAATAACCACCAGTTCGCAATTTTCAATAGATAAATTTGCCGTCGTGTTCAGAGCCAGTCTCACCCGGTAATTTATCCTGTCAATAGAAGCGCCGACAATAAGTGATGCGAGCGGTGAGTACACCAGGGCTTCATCGATATCCAGCAGCGGTGTATACTGGCAAACAATCTCACCACTTTTGATTGTCCCTATTGATTGCCCGGAAATTTTCACTCTGCAGATGGAACCATTGCGAGTAAGGGAAAATTCGACATTTGGTGCTGAGCTGGCTATAGTTATAATCAACATTATTAAAGCGAAAAAGCCCCGCCTTACCCGGCGGGGGAAAATCACAAGCCCGGTTTTCATTACTGACCTCACTCTGCTATTGATGGGTCAAGGACACGTCCCATAAAAAGAATGGTGTTGGTCTGAGTATCGCGGATCAGATATACAAATGGACGATCCGCGACAAAGATTTTCGGCGCTGAGATGGATGTCGTCTCCATCAATACTGCTGTCGCAGCCGCAGCTTCAGTACCGTTTTCATCAATCTTGATAAATGCCTTATGTACGATATCACCTATATAAAGATAGGTGTCGCTCATGCCGGAAAAATCGGCCTCCATACTGCTGAAGGGCACTTCCATACCAAGAGCCAAAAAGTCGTCTTTAAGTGAAATTGACCCTGAAGTAAACTCAAACCTGGGAATCCGGACCGAAAGCAGAGAAACCGAATCAAGGCTCTTTACAAGCTCTTCAACAGCCTGTTTTGTTAATTTACTCTCGAAATAGTCGAATGCTCCCGGGTCCGGAAGAAGGAAATCCATTACCAGACGATCTCCGCAGTATGGAAGTTCAAGTATTCTGACGCTGTCGACTCTTCCATACAGAAGCTTGAGCGCATTGCCGGGCTCGCTGTTTATATCTTCAAGCGTCATCATGGGAACCGTTACCCCGGATCCATCTTTACGCGTAAATGTCTTTTGCTCAGTTTTTGACGCATCAAATTTTATCTTCCAGTCGGCAAGAAAATAGATCGCGTTTGTAAGAACCACCCGGGTAAGAGATGTGATTGCCCCAGCCGGAATCAGGTCGTTAATCCGGTCCTTAGTCTGCTCACTCACCCAGTCGTTGATTATAATTCTCGACGGTTCAGGCTCAGCGGCAAAATCCAGAAGATTGACACCTGCGTCGTAATGCGTTGCAAGCCTGTCAAGGTAACCCATCTTGAGCTTGAACCCCTCGCCTTTCTGGGCCCAGATACTGTTGACATTGCTTATCTGGAGATTCTCTACTGATGAAGCATGGGATTCGATACTTTGATCTATACCGTTAAGAGCCGCATGAAAATCATCCCCGGGCAAACTGACCTCTAAAGCCGCCCTGATCTGCTCATCGGTGAGCCCTTTTGCCCCTGCTCCAGCCATCCCCAGAGCACTTGCAATACTGAACGGAGAAAAGAAAATGTTATTATCCTTTTCATCACCGGACACAAGCTGCGCGTACATTTTAACGGCAAATTCATTATTTGAAGCGGCTTGCGTGGCGATTCGTGAATCCGTGGGAGAAACAGCCACCCTGGAGACAAATTCGGACTTGGCTACCGCAAATTTGGGTTTATCAGTGTCATTCTCTTTTTGCGATACCGGATTGTTCGAACAACCGGCAATGAATCCGGCAATGATCACCAGCAATAATCTCTGACACCTCATACTGCCCCCTTCATTAATTATAATTTTTTGTGCGTAATGACCCTCTGTAAAACAATATAACATCAAAACAGAGAAAAGAGAATAGAAGATACATTAATTTGCTTCCATTAAATGGAAGCACAGTATTTTTATCTAACAGCTTGTTATTATTGATGATATATATTTATAACGTTATATCTAAAATGACTGATTATATCTAAAATGGAAGCATTAAGAGCACTGGTCTTTACATTAAGAGTTACTTATCTCAAGCTCCCCGGGCTCTATCCCCCTCTTCACTTTTTAAGCCGCAAGCAGTAGTTTTAACAATATGTCTACAGCATCACTGCAGAATTCAACTGCAGCCGGCGAAAAAAAATCTCAGGCCCGATCTCTTACCATCGCCACGGCAATCATGATGGGCTCGGTACTTCTGAGCCGCGTCGCCGGACTGATTCGTGAACAGGTTCTGGCCGGATTTGGCGGAACAAGCTACCAGATGGATGCCTATGTCACAGCATTCCTTATCCCGGAGCTTCTGAACCATTTTCTTGCCGGTGGCTTTCTCTCGGTTACTTTTATTCCCATTTTCCAGCAATACCTGATCAGGGGCCAGAGAGATCAGGCATGGAGATCTTTTTCCAACCTTCTCTCTGTGGGCAGCGCTCTGTTTGCTGTATTTATTCCTCTGGCTATTATCTTTACGCCCTCTATTTTAGGACTGATGGGAAAGCATATTTCAGATCCTGCCCATCTCAGTCTTACGGTACGACTGACGCGCATAATACTCCCCGCTCAGCTTTTCTTTTACTGGGGCGCCTTTTTCAGTGCGGTACAGATGGCGGAGCACAAGTTCTTTCTTCCTGCAATGGCCCCTCTCTGCTACAATCTGGGAATTATCCTGGGCGGCCTGTTTCTGGGCCCCATCATGGGTATTGAGGGTTTTGCGTGGGGGGTACTGATCGGGGCATTTGCCGGCAATGTCGCCATACAGATTCCCGGAGCGATGAAATCGGGCATGCAGTTTCACTTCAGGTTTAATTTTTCAGATCCTGATCTTGTTAAATATGTCAAGCTCACCCTGCCTCTTGTTCTGGGTCTGGGCATGACCTTTTCAAATGAGATTTTCTTCCGCTTTTTCGGGTCATTTCTTTCTGAAGGCGCCACATCGAGCATCAACTACGCGCTGCGTACCACAATGATAGTAGTAGCGGTGTTCGGACAGGCATCCGGGATGGCCTTTTATCCATTTATCACAAAGATGGCCGCAGAACGGCAGTTTGGAAAAATGACAGAAATGCTGAATTCTGTTTTGACAAAGATAGCCATCTACCTGATTCCCATCTCAGTTTTTATGCTGCTTCTTTCTGAACAGATAATTTCTATTCTCTTTGAAAGAGGCAAATTTAACCATCAGTCAACTCTGGAAACCGCGTCCGTCTTCTCGATTTACCTTATCGGATCCTTTGCCTTCTCTGCATCGATGATTGTTTCCCGTTCTTTTTACGCAACCCAGAACACCATAGTTCCTCTTATTATCACAACAACAACATCGATTCTGAGCATTCCCCTTTATATCGCGTTCAGTAAAGAGATGGGGCCGCAGGGCATAGCGGCAGCAGCGATTCTGGGCATGACCGTTCAGTTTCTGGTGCTTTACGGGTTGTGGTGCAGAAAGTACGGTCAGGCCGGCCCGGCAGTGAAACTGGCTTTATCTATCGTCAAGATTACCCTGATTTGCTGCGCAGTGGCCATACCCGTTTACCTGCTCAAAAACAGGATCCCGGTACTGTTTGCAGGAAACATCCTGTTTCAGAACCTCTTTACATGTACCGCGGTGACACTGCCTTCAATGTTCCTTGTCTTTGTTCTTTATGAGGCAACCGGGATACAGCGGTTTGCCGATTCTCTGAAAGGTTTTCTGCGGAAAAGAAAGCGGGGCTGATTATATCGCGGCTTTCTCCCGCTTCTTTACAGCTTCAGTAGCTTTCCTGATCTCCTCGGGATCGCCCGGATAGTAGTGTCTTAAAAAAGCGGAAAGGTCATCTGAAAGGAAGGACTCCCCGCTATGTCCAAGCGCTACGCGGAGGCAAGCAGTATGAACGGTGTTGTTTTTCGAAGAAATAAGAAAAACAGGATAACCCGATTCGGAATCTGATTGCGATCCCGATGCCGGCCCAGAAACCCCCCTTCAGGTTTTGTGCTAACCATAATACACACCGACATTTATATTGACATATTGAAGTCAGTTCCACTTCCATGAACAATGATAAAAAGAAAGGGGCAGGAAATGTCCTCAACAAAACTCCTGGTAACTGTTCTGCTTTTCACTGCAGTTATTACAAGTCCGCTCTATTCCCAGACCGCTATGGCGCCTTGGGCTGGTTACGGTTCCGCAGAAAACCCGTACCAGATATCGACACTGGAGAATCTCTACTGGATAGCGGAGGACGAGATACGATGGGGGTATAGCTATGTGCAGACTGCAGATATCGATGCTGGTGAGACAAAGAGCTGGTTTAGCGGTTCGGGATGGGCTCCGATAGGAAATAGTCCCACCAGTTTTACAGGCAATTACGATGGAAGAGGACATAGAATAGACAGTCTATTTATTAACAGGCCCACTCAAGAAAATATTGGATTATTTGGCCGTACTGATGAGGCAATTATTGATAGAGTCGGATTGACCAATTGCAATATCACTGGGAATAATTATGTCGGCGGCCTGGTTGGTGATGCCTTATCAGGTACCCTGATAATCAGCTGTTACAGTACCGGGTCGGTCAGCGGGCGTTCTAATGTCGGCGGTCTGGTTGGTTCTGCCCATTTATGTACCATAAGTAGCTGTTACAGTACCGGGGCGGTCAGCGGGAATAAGTTTATCGGCGGCCTGGTTGGTTATGCCCCTTCAAATACCATAAGTAGCTGTTACAGTACCGGGGCGGTCAGCGGGAATGAGTTTATCGGCGGCCTGGTTGGTTGGGCCTCTAATCGTACCATAAGCAACAGTTACAGTACCGGGGCGGTCAGCGGGTCTTCTAATGTCGGCGGTCTGGTTGGTTGGGCCTCTAGTACCATAAGTAACAGTTACAGTAACGGGGCGGTCAGCGGGTCTTCTAGTGTCGGCGGCCTAATTGGCTACAATTCAGGCAGTACTGTAAATAAATCTTTCTGGGATGTTGATAGTTCAGGGCAAACAACCTCCGCAGGCGGAACCAGTAAAACAACCGCCGAAATGAAAACTCCGTCCACCTACACTGATTCCAACTGGGATTTCATGGGTGAGACGGGAAATGGGAAACAAGATATCTGGGGAATAAGCAGTAGAGATAACAACGGGTATCCGTTCCTGAGATGGCAGGGATACAAACTGGAGCAGACAATTACCTTTACTGTTCCAGACACTGTTGTATATGCTGATACTTCGTTTATAATAGCTTCAGCATCCAGTGGCCTTCCTGTAGCCTTCACAAGCACAGACGTATCGGTTGCCAGGGTGTCAGGGGATACAATCTTTATTGCAGGGGCGGGCTCTGCATCTATTAGTGCACATGTGAACGGAAACGGGACCTATTATCCAGCGGACAGTTCAAAGGAACTGACTGTCAGGAAGAAGCCTGTTTCTATTACGGGCATTACAACAAATAATAAAGTTTACGACGGCACAACAGCCGCCACCCTCTCAGGCGGTGCTTTGAGCGGGCTTGTTACCGGTGATCTCGTAACACTGACCAAAGGAACAGGTGTTTTTGCAAACAAGAATGCCGGTACCGGCAAGACCATAACGGCTTCCGGGTATGCGATAAGCGGAACAGATGCCTCTAACTATACGATCAGCCAACCCTCAGGTTTAACTGCAGATATCACCAGAAAATCCCTCACTGTTACGGGTGTTACTGCCGCAGGTAAAGTTTACGACGGCACAACAGCCGCCACCCTCTCAGGCGGTACTTTAAGCGGGC
>CAYLVN010000193.1:0-6732 GCA_964387115.1 uncultured Fibrobacter sp. | reverse complement strand
GTAAAAGGAAAAAAGACGATGTGCCAGTTTTAAAGAAAACAAGAAATAGTATTGTAGTACATACCCCTTATCTTCATCTTCTATTCTCTTTGAATTAATCAGTTTGTTAAAAAGTTTCTCCGGTATCTTCACAGTACTCAGTAAATAAGCCATCATGTTTACATAACTCTTTCGGATGTCCTGAAAATCCGCTCTTGGCTTGTACTCATCTATGATCCCTTCCTCCCGGGCTTTCTGATAGAGCCGCGTTCCGGGGAAAAAAGTCAACGAAAAGGCTGAAAGATAAAAAGGGTGGGGGAGATCTCTGAGAAGCTTGAGAGTCTTTCGTTTATCATCTGAGTTTTCCCAGGGATTATCCAGAATTATGTCATAGAACGGGGGGCGAAGTTTGCGCTTGAATGAATTCAGGATTTTTGCCGCTTCGATGATATTATCTCTTGAAAAATGCCTCTTGAAGATCTCTTTCTGTGTTCTTTCACTTCCGCTCTGTATTCCCATTCTGACAGTTAATAGACCGGCGCCGATGAGTAGCGACAGTTTATCTTTACTGACTGTTTCGGGTCTTATTCCGCCGATTGCAAAAGGAAGGTTTATCTCTTTTTTGTATTTTTCACAAAATTCCTCTATCAAATCAATATCAAGACTCAAAAAGGCATCATCATCGATTGCAAGATAGTGGATGAAGGGAAGCCGCTCAAGAATGTGACGGGTTTCTTTAAGGAAGTAATCAACAGAGTATCTCCGCATTTTTGCATGATTGATATCAAGAGCCTGATACCGGTCATTTATGCAATATGTACACCTGTAAGGACAGCCGAATGTCAGCATCCTGGTCAGGGTAAAACCAAAGTTGCGTTTCATATCATTTAAAGTGAGAGGCCGCAGACGGTTGTTTATCAGTATAAGATGGTCATTAATGTCATAGTCCTGAAAGGGGAGACGGTCAAGATCTCGTTCCAGGGGACGCTGGATATTTTTTTCGATTCCATCCGGGGTTGATAGCCAGATATTTTGAATTCCAGATACCGCTTTTGAACCGGCAACGGCAGAGATGTATTCAACAAATGCCTGCTCTCCTTCACCAAGGCCGACTGCATCGCAATATTTCAGTGAATCCTCAGGGGCTGCGGTAGCGTGAACCCCGCCCCAGATCACCGGTGCGGTGAATTTTTCCTTAATAATAGAGGTAAGCTCTGTGGCGGTCTTTAAACAGTTGGAAAAAAACGAAAGAGCATGCACAGTGCTGTCTGAAGTGGCCTCAAGGAGACTGTTTAAACAGCTCTTGTCAAGAGAGCTGATACCCGAGAAACCGTCGGGAATGAAAATTGTTCTGACCCTTATTCCATTGGCTTTGGCATAAGCCGCGACTCTTCTGGCCCCGATACAGGTATAATTACGTCCGATACAGTAAAGGGTTATCTGTGCATTGTTTTTGTAAATTCCCGGTTCTTGATACATTTTTTCTCACATGAGTGGATTGGATTTCAGCGGCCAAATCCGGCAGATGGCAGCGATGATATAGATTGTATCTTGATGCACTGCGAATTCAAGAATTATCATTAACAGACATTTTATTGCGGGTACGTTTAAAAACAGATTTTAAGCCTGCATTTCAAAATTCACCCCTTAACCTGATCAAGGTTGTATTTTTCGGAGAAACAGAAAAAACAGGAGAAGAAATTGTCAAATCTCGCAGAATTTGCAAGGGAACTGCATGAAAAAGAGAACCGGATTTATGAAAGAAAATTTGAGCCGGTTGAATATCCCTGCGGCAAGGAAAATCTCTCAGATATCCGGGCTGTTATTTTTGATGTCTATGGCACACTGATAAACTACTGGAAACCTGGTTTTGAGACTCCGCAATCAAGGGCGGATACTCTTCTGCAGGCTTTCAGATTAATTGCAGATCGTTTTGGAATGACAGAGCTTTTGATGGAGATAAATCCATCAGATGCACCTGAAAAGACTCTCAGCGACTTTTACCATGGGTTGATAGCTCTGAGTCATGAAAAGGCTGCTAAGAGCGGAAGAGAGTTTCCGGAAGTCAAAATTGAGGAAGTCTGGAATTTGATAGTAATGATTCTCAAACGCCGGGGCTATGATCCTTCTGCTTTCAATCCCGCTGCCAATGAAGACTTCGGGCGGGTTCTGGCATTTTCCTATAACTTCCATTCCCTGGGAAGACAGTTATACCCAGGGGTTGTGGATGCACTGGAGAAGCTTAAAAAGCAGAATATTGTTCTTGGTCTGTTCTCAAATTCCCAGTTTTACACTCCAATTGACCTCACTCTTCTCATCAGAGACCAGAGTAATGGTAAATATGATGATTATAATGAGCTTTTTGATCCTGATCTGACGTTCTTCTCTTATGAATACGGAATCTCCAAACCAAATCAACAGCTTTTCAGGAAACTTTATGACTCTCTTTACGAGTATCAAATCCTGCCGGAGCAGACTGTCATGGTAGGTAACGATCTCGGTCTTGACATACAGCCCTCAGCCGCTGTCGGGATGCGCACGGCTTTTTTTACCGGAGATAAAGAGTACGCCTTTATGCATAATCTTGATCAGACGGTTATTCCGGATATCTGCTTTCAGAAATGGAGTGAGCTTCCTCAGAAACTATCCTTCTATTCTCAGGAGAAAAACATTTGATGAAAAATTTTTTGTATGTGATGCCATTTATCGTTCTCATCATGTTCTTTTCACACAGCACAGAGGCTTTTGAGATCGAACTGGAACTTGACCCTGATAACAAAGATGCTCTGCCGTCTTCTGTTTTCAAAGCTGTAAATGATGCCTATGATATGAACATGAAAGGAATCGAGGCTCTGGAACGAAATGAGTATGAAACTGCACTCGATTACTTTGATGAGGCTCTCAGGATTCTTCCTGATTACGATGACGCGAAAAATAACAGAGGTGTAGTCTTCTACCGGAAAGGGACAGTCTCAGAAGCACAGAAAATATGGAATGAACTTGCTTCTGAAAACCCTGAGTACTCTACTGCATCCTATAATCTGGGGCTTGTATTACTCCATGAAAAACAGCTTGATGCAGCCTCGAGGCTTTTTGAGCGGGCTGTCAAGTTTAACAGCAGGTTTACAGAGGCATTTGTGAGGCTGGGTCTTGTCAACCTTCAGACCGGAAAGAAAGAAAAAGGGCTTGAGTACCTGAGGAAGGCTTATAAGATTGAACCTGATAATCAGGACGCATGGAGTTTTCTGGCTCACGGGCTTATTGTCTCCGGAGATACAGCCGAAGCTGTTACTATTCTAAAGAAGAAAGAGGACAAAGCAGAGGCATTACGAATATTAGGCGGAATAGAGAGTGCCCGGAAAAATCATGAAAAAGCAGCAGCTCTTTTCAACAAGGCTGTCTCCAGGGGGGCAGATCCCACTCTACTTGTTGAGCTGGCATCAGCACAACTTGAACGCGGTAAATGCAAAGAGGCGCTGAACTCACTGAACGGGTATTTCTCCAAACCGGTACAACATTCCGCAGATGCATTCCTTCTGGCCGGAATTGCTGCCAAGGAATGCGGAGACATTAAAGCAGCTCAGAAATATTTTGAGGACGGATCAGGCAAATACCGGGGCGATCCGATTCTTAAATACAATCTTGGTCAGATCTACTTTCATCAGAAAAAATATGAACAGGCAGAAGATACCTGGACCGGACTCTCCGATACTGTTCAGGATCCCTCACTTCTTTACCTTAGAGCCCTTAACGCACGAAGGCGGGGAGATCTCAATTCTGCACAGGAGTTTATAAGCCGGGCCATAGAGATGGATGAACAGGCAGAGTTCCGTGATCTGCTGGGAGTGATCTATCACCTCAAGAAAGAGGACCACAAGGCACAGGTGGAGTTCCGTAAAGCGTTAAAGATTGCCCCGCAGCTTAGAAGCGCCCAGCTCAATCTTGCTCTGCTGTCAAGAAGCGGAGAAGATCTGGGTGCGGCTGTAAAAGAGATTCAGGAACAGCTCTCAAAATGCAATGGGGATTCCTGCGTCGATCTTTCATTTCAGCTCTCAATTATCTATTATCATCAAAAAGAGATCTCAAAAGCCGCTCAAGTCCTCTCTGCTATAAAAGATGAGGACAAAGATGAGCGCATCTACCGTCATCTGGCAATATTCTACAGAGAGAATCAGGAATATGATAAGGCAATTTCCGCTCTGGAAACCGCTGCAAAGAGGCTTGTGCTTGAGCCACAGACTGAATACGAGCTTGCCGAGACATGTCTTATGGGCGGCTATCACAAGAAAGCTGTGGAACACTATCTGGCATTGATTCCAAAATGGCGTCAGAACCCATGGAGACTCTATTACCAGCTCGGGTATTCATATCTTGAACTGAATGATCTCGACAAAGCAGAAGAATTCTTTCAGAAAAGCATTAAAAGCAAGAATGACAATGTGGGCGCAAGAGGATTGCTTGCCTTTGTTCTTAATAGAAAAGGCAATGTAGGGGAAGCCCGGAAATTGTGGGAGAAAAATCTCAAGGATGATCCTTCAAATCCTTCACTCTGGATAAATATGGGTTTATCGCTGGAGAAGGACGGACGTTATGAGGAGGCTCTGGAACATTATAAAAAAGCTGTTGTTCTCAAAAAAGATGATAAAGAGCTGCAGATAAATATCGGAAATGCCTATGCAGGGATGGAACGCTACACAGATGCTGTCGGTGCGTACAGTCTTGCGCTTTCATCCGGCAAAAGGGAGCTTGCTTCCTACAATATTTTCCTGCTGGCCCGTAAAAAGAAAGACCGGGACAGGGCTTCAAAGATGCTGGAAATACTGGAAAAAGAGTTTTCTGCATCACTCTTTACAACCCGGGCACAGGCAGAGATGAGTCTCTGGAACGGTGATACTGCCAAAGCTCTGTCAAAGCTGGAGGGAATCAACGACAGGGATGAATCGGACTGGCTTTCACTTGCTTCAATATATGCTGCAAAGGGGAACAAAAGCAAGACTGAGGAGTGCCTGAAGAAGGTTCCGGATGAGAAGACGTGGCAGAAGGAGATCAATGTGATTAAAGCACAGATGGCATTCAAGCTGGGAAATTACCAGGATGCCTTAAAGCTTCTACGCCAGACAGGAGACACTACTTTTGCATCCAGGTACAATATCGCACTGGCAGCATTTAATGCTGGACAATTTCAGGAGGCTTTAAACATCGTTGAGCGGCTGATCACAATTTCAAGCGGACAGGATAATGCCGATTGCTGCAGACTTGCGGGAAATGCCGCGTTCGCTCTCAAGCAGTGGAAGGCAGCCAGGACTTTTTATTTTCAGCTCTCTAATGTAGATGCCCGAAGTCCGGTTGTTCAGTACAATCTTGCTGTGGCTTCCTACAATCTTGGAGAGATGAAAGATGCCTGGAAATATTATCAGAGGGCCCGGGAGATGGATGGGTCAATTTACAATAAGGATATAGAAAATCGACATTCACAGGAAAACAGACGGGCCGATTCGGTTCTGGTGCTCGATTCAACCGATATCTGGTACAATAAAGCTGTAGAGTTGCAAAATAGTGGTGTGGTAGAAGAAGCGGAGGTGTTGTACCAGAAAATTATCAAAAAAGATCCATCATATAATCTGGCCTGGAATAATCTTGGAGCTATTTACGGATCGAGGGGAGATATAGATAACGCTGAAAAATCCTACATGAAAGCGATTGAAAAGAAGCATGACATCCCTGAGACGTATGCTAATCTTATTACATTGTATATAGAGCTTGAGGAGTTTGGAAAAGCAAGACAATGGCTGATAAAAGGGTTGGGCCACAATCCTGAGAGTGAACTTCTTGAGGGGTTCAGGGATAAGATTGCCGAGAGAGAACAGATTGTCAAGCAGCAGAAAAGTGCTGAATAGGGATCAGGGTGAATTGATGGTTTACGGCTGCAGATCAGCTCTTTATCTGTTTTGAACCTGACTTATGCACAGGGTGTGTAACAGGCCCTGAGTCCCGGGTGAATAAGTCAGGCTAAAGGGCTGAAGAGAAGATTACCCTGCATGCGGGCAGCAGCCGCCCCCGGATGCAGCGCAGGAGTGAGAGTGGGAACAGGCGGAGCCACAGAAACTGTCTGTGCTTTTACCCATTGAGATTGCGCCTATGGCAGACATAAGCTTCTCTGTTTCCCGGGAATTGCAGGAGGGGCAGGGAAGAGTTTTGTCGCGGTCTCCAGTTACAAGTTCCTCAAACACTCCTCCGCATTCTCTGCAGCGGTATTCAAAAATCGGCATCTTTATTCCTTTCGCCCAAGTTTGACTGAAACAACTGTCCAGATTAAAAATAAGCCTTTTTATTCTGCTGGCCTCAGTGTAGTTAAACTGAAAATAAATTACGAATCAGTTTGTAATTTGGTAAAAAAATTGCAGGTACATTCTCTTATGGGTACCTCTGAAAAATCATTTTCCGCTGCGGCCGGCTTCGAATTCTACTGCGCTGCCGTTGCACTCAATCGACCAATCACAGCGTCCACATGCGATAATTGACATGTGAATATCGATTGTATATTACACTGGTAGTATATCTGGGATTTGTGAAAGCCTTTATGCACAAGGGATAAGTGCAATTCGGTCTGATCCGGGTGCATAATTTAGGTAATACTCCGGTACTTTTATACTCATGCGCGCAAGCTTCTGTTACCACCCCGTATGTTTGTGCATTTTGTTTCAAATCATTGGCAGATTTTATGCTCTATAAACTTTCTGAATACAGTTTTCA
>CAYLVN010000192.1:5644-6790 GCA_964387115.1 uncultured Fibrobacter sp. | reverse complement strand
GCTGGTTATTCCACCGCCCATGGTGGCTGCCATCTGTACCGGTCCAAGTTTTGAGAGAAAGAGCCGGTCGGTAAACAACATTACCGTTTCAGATGCCTGAGAAATAAAAAGCGGGGCGGCAATTCTCAGCACCTCTTGCCCTCCTCCGGGGCCCTGAATATTGTTTGTCAACAGCCGCTTCATGCCATTAAAAATTTTTTGCATAATAAGGTCCACTTGTGGCTGAAAGTGTTCCTGAATATAAGATTGGCCGGCTCAGGAGAAAAATCTTACGGCCGCAGAGCAGTTTAAAACCTCAGGGGAAACCGGGATGATAGTGGATATTCCGGGCAGATGCATTTGGCCCGGATCAGGTTCAGTCAGTCAGATAAAGTACTTTGAGAGCATATCAAAAAGTTCCTGTTTTCGGAATGGCTTACAAAGACTATCTGTAAAACCGTATCGTGACGGGTTTGCTATAACAGGATCATCGGCGTATCCACTCACGACAAAAACCGGAGTTTGGGGTACACACTTACGTACAGAATCAATGATCTCTTTTCCACCCTTTCTACCCGGAATAGTAAGATCAAAAATCATCCCTTTCAGCAGCCTGAATTCATCCGGTCTGTTCTCTATCATGTCAAGGACTTCTTCTCCATTGCTGCAGCAGACGGTTTTGTATCCTCCTGCATTGAGCATTGCTGATGTGGTTGCACGAATGAAGTCTTCATCATCCATTAACAGGATGGTACCACTGCCAACGGTTTCTGATACATTTATCCCTTTTCGAGTAACGACAGCCTTTTCCGTTGCAGGAAGATATATCGTAAAGGTGGTACCCTGATCCAGAACCGATTCAACCTCCAGATATCCTCCATGACGAGCAATGATTGAGTGTGAGGTCGCCAGGCCCAGTCCGTGTCCATTGTGTTTTGTTGTGAAAAAGGGGTCAAAAATCCGGCTGAGGTTGTCTTTTGAAATTCCGCAACCATGGTCGGTTATCGATATTTTTACCCACTTTCCTTCCGGAACAGTGCTGTCGATTTTTTCTTCAATGGTAATATTTTCGGCGGTTACAATAATTGTACCGCCAGTGGGCATTGCCTGCCTGGCATTGATTACAATATTGTCAATTACCTGGCTGATATGATTCTGATCAAACTC
>CAYLVN010000192.1:0-5609 GCA_964387115.1 uncultured Fibrobacter sp. | reverse complement strand
GAACCACAGGTCCGGATCAAATCTGAATTCATACGAGATGCTTGAACCGCTCAATGCGAAGCGGACAGTATCGGGCAGCAACGGCAGAAGAGAGCCAATAGCCTTTCGGGGTTCTCCGCCTTTTGCGAATGTAAGCAACTGATTTGTAAGGGCTTTGGCCCGATTGATGGTTGACAGTGTTTTTGCCAGAGACTCTTTTACCGGTGTCTCCTGTGATGTATCATGAGCGATGCTGATGTAACCGAAGATGCCTGCCAGTAGATTATTAAAATCATGAGCAATACCCCCGGCAAGCGTGCCAATAGAATCCAGTTTTTGAGAACGCAGAAGCATCTCCTCCGATCTTCTCTGATCGGTAACATCGGTACAGATGCCCTCGATTCGTACGATATCTCCATTTTCAAGTATTGGCCCGTAGTAGATCTCAATGATCTTGTACTGGTTTCCAGGATGTAGCATTTTCATTTCTACGCGCTGAAACACGTGCTCTTTTCTTAACAGCTTATCAGCATCTTTTCCCACAGTAATGCATTGGGGTTCCACATTTAAGGCACTCCAGGTCTTGCCAATCGCTGACTGGGCAGATATTCCGAAGAGTTTTTCAAAATTTTTACTTACGTATGTAAATACTCCCTGAGGTGACTGGCTGATCACACAATAACGTGGTCCGATTCCTTCAATTAACCTTCGGTACTTCGCTTCACTTTCCTGAAGTTCCCATTGTATCCTGTACTCTTCTGTTACATCCCGAAACACCAGTACCACTCCGGCAGTACTTCCGTCAATGGCACGAATCGGAGCTGCAGAATCAGCGATCTGATATTCAGTTCCATCCCTTGAGATCATTATTGTATGGTTTGCAAGTTTGACTTTTTTTCCCTTGACAAGAACCTCATCTACCGGGCTTAAAACCGGTTGTCTGCTAAAAGAATTAATAATCCTGAAAATTTCAGCAACGGGTTTACCTACGGCCTCACTTTTCTTCCACCCTGTAAGTTTTTCTGCCACCGGGTTGATAGCTGAAACTTTCCCGGCAACATCGGTTACCAGTATCGCATCTCCGATAGAGTCGAAGGTGATACGAAGATTTTCGGTCTGTTCGTAGAGCTCCTTTGTGCGTTGTTGTACACGCGACTCCAGCTGTTCACTAAGTTCAGCATTGGTCAGCTCTTGACGTCGTTCTTCAAATATCACCCCGAGCATGTTCATAACGTTTTGTAAAAAAGGGAGATATCCTGAAAATGCCTGAGCGTCCTGAAGCGAAAGAATGAAATATCCGAAGGTACTGTTTTTATAACAGATTGAAAGCTTTTTGCTGTCGGCTGGTTCACCTGGAGATGTACCGGTGTTTAATTTATCCGCTGAGTACTTGACATCATTCACACCAGGAAGTTCTTCAAGTACACGACAAACCGCATCGACAATCGCTTTTGTATCGTTAATATGGATAACCATGCTTTGCAGCAGGTTGATTTTTCCAAGGACTTCAATTGAAATTGAATCGAGAGTCATTTAAAACTTCATCCTTGTAGAAACTCTTCAAATCCAATAGTAGGAACTGTAAAAAATGGAACTTACAGATTCTCACATTCCAAAAGCTATTTCCATTGGAATGCTTTCAGGCTGAAAAACCGTTTGGTCAGGATTTTAAGTTCAGCTATATATTAACATATTACCACAAATCAGTCAATTTATTATTTATAGTACATACTCCTCATTGTCAGCTTGCAGAATGAACTGCACAGAATAACAGCATTCTGTTCTGTTTGACAATGCGTAAATATCCTGTGATATCTTAGATATCTACCTTTACAGGAACTGCTCCTGATACATTTCAGGGCAGCGCGTAGCGGATCATCATATTGTTAAGGGTGGTCACAGATTAGATGCTGAGAGTCCCTGGAAGGAGGCGGATATCTCAATCACCCCACCGCCCTCTTTTAACAGAATCGCTCGCCGTCTGACAGCTCAGGCAGAGACTTCATGGGGGGGGGCATAAGCGCAAATTAAAGTTTAATAATAAGATAAAAGAGCTTTTGGAAGAGGGCTCGGGAGGCGAGAAAAGAAGTACGCGCTGAATAAAATTTAACAGATCATCAGAAATAAAGTACTATTCCCGTAGCCAGACCGATCAGCGCCGCGCCCGACAATAGTGCCCCTTTAATGTACTTTGAATCGCCGCTTTCGCTTTTTATCCGGTTCTCCTCAAGTGCAGCTTCATAATCGGGGCCGCTCTTTATAACCGATTTATCAAGCAGCTCTCTGGCCTCAAGCGCGTCGTCGTAGTCTTTTTTCGCAAGCACGAATGCCGCTATCCCGCCTGCGGCTACTATTCCCGATCCAATCGAGAGCGAGAGCCCGATCCGACGCTGTTTCCTCTGAAGAATAAACCTGTGCTGGAGTCTTGAATATGAGCTGTCTGCTGCGTTCATATTTATTCTCACCGTGTTTTCCCTGTTTTTCAGAAGATTTACGGTAAAAGAGGTATCAAAATAGCCGGGTTTAAAGAGAGTCAGCTTTACCTTCTCTGCCTGGACATTTTCAAAAACAGCAGGGGTAACCTGATCCGGCCACCTTGATTTTCCGGGAGAAGCATTGAAGTAGACTTCTGTTTCTGATGGTTCAGAAAGGACCTTAAGCGCGGTCTGCTGCGGCTTGAGATCGACAGAAACACGTGTTATCCGTCCAGATTCTGCCGAAATGATCTTTACAGCAGCAGAATCCCCCTTCTGTACCCTTATCACATGACGCCCCGGAGATAGCCCCTGGATCGTTATCGGAGTGTATCCATCAGCGATTTTGCCGTCAATTATGACCCGTGCCTTTTCCGGAACCGATTTGATAAAGGCTGAAGCATCCCCTTTCTGTAAAGAAAACACCATGCCTTCTCCTGCACGCTGGCTGCTCCCCAGTTTATCTGCCATCCTTCTGAGTGTACCTGTCAGCACTTCCTCTATAGAGCAGTCACAATCCTCGCTAATATTAACCTCTATCTTGCCGGTCTCTACATCGGTTAATTTTATATTCACTGTGTAAATGCCACCGACCTTTGCCACGGTACCTAAAACCACCTTGCGGGCGGCGATCAGTTTGCCAATATCTACAGCACATTCGGCATCACTGCAAACCGCCTGCTGAAGCGCCACTTCCTTCATCACCTCATTTATCCGCGCACGTTCAAGGACCTGAAAACGGCCCCTCTCCATCAGTTCAGTTGAAAACCGCTCAGCCATGGTAACAGCATCCTCTGAGGACACCCCCCGTCCGGCAAAATCGATAACAGCCACAGAGGGCAGGCTGTCAGTGGCCGCAAAAGAGCCGATGGAAATCAGAAGTACTGCAATCAGCCATTTATATTGTGTCATTTTAATGCAATCCAAGGACAGTCAGTTCACTTCCAGAACGATATGCTATATAGGGTTTATTTTTCCTGATTGTAAATGATGCGCGGGAGATGTCAACCGCACCGGAAGGAAGTCCGTATTCTCCGACAGTACGCCACGTGGTCCCGTCCCACGATTTTATCCTCAGTTCGGGATTATTCCCGGTTTCATCGTATTCGCAATAAGCAACCATGAGTACGCTTCCCATAGACTGTATCCCGATCATACCCACAGTCCCGCTAAAATGTGTGGATACTGTACGATCAGAAACAGGTTCTCCAACATAGGCCATACCTGACCCTGTATACCTCCTGACAGTAATCCGGTCATCAAAGGAACCATCCTTGTCAGCATAATAAAGCTCACCATTATGAATCGTAATAGCCGGATTACTCGGGAAATAGAAAGACGCCAGAGACTGCCAGGCATTAGTATTCATATTAAGCCTTTTTAAAGTGTCAGCCATGGAACCGCGGACAAGGACATAGGTGTTGGATATATCCGCAGCAAGATCCCTCACTTTTGCACTTGATGCCGAAGCGAACGTACCCACTGTATCCCAGTCATTGGAGCCGTATCCGTTTGCAAACTTTTTGACCCGCACTCTGTTTGAGTTGGAATGATCCGAATAAGCCAGACAGGGTGCAGTGGAGCCTTCAGCCCCCGGCACTATGAAGCTTACAGGGTTTGTCCAGCCATTTATCAGGGAAAATGTCCCGACCGAATCACCGCCAGGTTTAAACACCTTTGTTTTCGAGTCACCGAAATCGGAGAATGCCACATACGGAGCCGAATAAGAATATGTAAATCCTCCGCCACTGCCGAAGCCACTGCCGACAGCAATCTGAATATATGCCGGCTTACCGGAAGAAAATCCAGCTCCTTCCGTGATCCAGCTGGTACCGTTCCATTTTAAAACCTTTATCTTGTAGCTGTTTGATGGATCTTTACATGCCAGATACATTTCATTGTCAGAATACACACCCAGGGCGAAATTGCCGTCTTCCTCAGTCTGGGCGATTCCAGTGCCGCCGATTACCTGCCATGTTTTTCCTACAGTCAGCATAAGAGTATCACGTACGACATTGCCGCGGTCATCGGTAACCTGAAGTATGCATTTGTAAGCGGGATAATACTGGTCCGGAACATTTATAACAGTATCAGCCGTTGATGTTCGCGAGAAGCCGCTTCCATTTATTGACCAGTCATATCTGACCGCTTTGCCGAACTGCTGATCGTACCACCCGTGAAGAGCAATTGAGGAATTCATGGCTACTGTGGAGTCGTTTCCCGCGTGTACAACCGGGAGATCATCGACAATGACATACGGCAGAGTGTCGTAAACCGCCATTCCGGAATCATCCACTGCCATCACAATCAGGGTGTCGGTCCCTGCAGCCGCCGGATCGGGAAATGCCCATTTAATTGCTGCACCCGGCAATTCGGTGAGAGTAGAATCATCCCAGGACGCATCCGCGTGTTTGTCAAAATTCCAGTAATATGCCCTGACATCCGGCAGTGCATTGGCCACTGTTGTAGTGCAGTACAGGGTATCATGATGGAACGAGACCTGTGCGCTTATCGTCTTGCTGTTGACGGTAAATGTCCTCACCAGTTGAGCCGCTTTGTTTCCAGCCGAATCATTGGCGTTAACTGAAACGGTATGGTGGCCATCCGGAATGTTATTGATTGCAAATTGCCACCCCGACAAGGTCCTGTTCACACCGGATACTTCTTCTCCGTTAAAATGGACCTTTACAGAACCCAAATGGACCTGTGAACCTGAATCGGAAAATTCCCCTGAAATGGTTAGTGTACGCGAATCGAGAGTACGAAGAAGCGCACCCTGTGAAGGACTTGTGCATGTTATGACCGGCTCACTCTGATCCTCAAGAATAAGCGTGTCAAAAGAGGCAGAATCTCCTGCCAGCACGGTAATGTTACCTGCCGCGGAATTGAACCCGGTCCGCAGGGTATCTTCAACTATAATACTGTAGGTACCCGGCTCCACCTCAACAGCACAGAACCCGCTGCCATCTGTTAAAGAGAGGTAATCCACAGTGCCATTTAGAGAGACCCTGATTCCGTTATGGCGCCTTACTCCCTCCCGTTTTGCCCAACCGTAAATGTAGCCGATGGTAAAGTGACCTACATTAAACGAGTCTACCGCACTCGCTAAGGTATCGTATCCATCATATACCACCACTTTCCAGTAGTAGGGACGGC
>CAYLVN010000191.1:0-6797 GCA_964387115.1 uncultured Fibrobacter sp. | reverse complement strand
GTGTATGGGTAGGAACAGGTTCTACTATACCCAACACAAACGGTATGCGCAACGATATCATCGAGGGCTTTATTGAGTGCGGTATCGGAGCGGCTGAGTGGCCGGGTGGATGCGCTGCGAATGGTTATGAATGGAATAACAATAAAAATCCCTCTAATGATGTGGGTGTTGATAGATTTATTCAGTTTTGTAAACTCACCGGCGCCGAGGCCGTTATTGCAGGCAAAGCCACTTCAGCCGGTGCTGGCAGCAATGAAGCTTTTGCTAAATACATTATGGAAGATCTCAACTATCCGCTGAAATGGTTCAAGGTAGGTAATGAGGTGTGGGGGTGTGGCGGAAATCAGAAAGTAGATGGATACATTTCCAATTACACCGCCAATTACAATCGGCTGAATGCGTTAAAGAGTACAGCAAACGGCAGTAATCTGCGCATCATTGCCGGCAATGATATAGAGGGCCAATGGCAGTGGCTGCCGACAATGCTGAATCGTATCGGAAACACGATCGATGGTGTTGAGTATCATGATTACATCTATTTCCCGGACAATATCAGCAGTGTTAATCCCTCTGCTAATGATTACTGGACCATAATTAAAAATGTGATTAACACAGATATCAAGCCGCACCTTGATAATAACGTCTTACCCGCTTTGAACTCTTATGATCCCAACAAGAGGATAAAACTGGTTCTGGACGAATGGGGAAACTGGCTTATAGATATGGGTGACGGCTGGATGCAGCAGAACACTGTTATGGATGCAGTTTCAGCAGGGCTGCACCTCAATATGTTCGTGCCGCTGGCTGATCGATTAGAAGTCGCGTGTATTGCTCAGGGTGTAAATGTCATACATTCAATTATGAATGTTAACAGTAACGGGGTTATGGTAAAGACACCGACATTTTATGTTTTCAAGATGTTAAAACCCCACCACATAAACAATGCTAAATTTCTGCCGATGTCTGCTTCAAATATTCAAACTGTTAATGGCGGCGGAACCAATATGAAGGTGTTAAATGCTGCTGCTACTGTAGATGATGGTGATACGGTAAACATCAGCCTTACAAATATTGACCTGACAACTCCCCGTCAGGTAAGGATCACTCTGAACAGCAGTAAAGAGACTTATACTGTAAAGAGTGCGGAAGTGATCACGGGACCGAACATAAACAGCTGCAATAATTTTGGTGCGGCTGAGCAGGTTAATATCAAGGCTCTTTCTTCTTCAGAATACAGTATCGATGGGAAGATTCTTACTGCGACACTGCCTACAAAGAGTGTAGCAATGTTCAGGCTGGTGCCGGTTCCAACCGGTTTACAAAACGGGGTCATGCGAAACAGCTCTGCTGATTTTTCGATCAAGACAGGTTCACACGGTTCAGTACATATTACATCGAATGTGAATATGAAGGCTCCTGTGACTGTCAGTCTGTACAGCGCTGACGGCAGAACACTGATTAAGAGAGTCAACCGGACTTTCGAGTCCGGAAAATGCGTTGTTGGCGAGAATATCGGTAAGGGTGTTTACATGGTGAAAATCACCGGTGACAACCTTAGCTTTACTAAACAGGTTGTCATAGCAAAGTAAAAATGAAAAAAACTCAATATCACAGAAATCTGAGTGCGTATTGAGTTTGTATTGTTATTCTGATTTGTTTGGTGTACAGGGAGATCATGGTACGACACAAGAAAGAGAGTGGCTTGTTAGTGAATGGTCTCCCTGTTGTACCATTGAATAGGTAAAGTAGACTCTTCGGATTATTTATCAAGGAGAACCTGGTTTGATCAAGTCTGACGAAAACTATGTAATCGGTGCGGATTTTGGCTCAGACTCTGTTCGCGTCGTCATCATTGATGCCGCAAATGGAAATGTTGCGGGCCAGCAGGTTGTGTACTATCCCCGCTGGAAAAAGGGGATGTACTGTATTCCAAAAGAGAACCAATTCAGGCAGCATCCTCTGGATTATACCGAGAGCCTGGTGGAAGCAGTAACCGGCGCGCTTCAGGAAGCTGGAAAGAGCAATCCCTCTATCAGCCGCAAGATTCGGGCGATTTCAGTAGATACAACCGGCTCTACTCCGGTTCTGACCGACCGTTCCGGTACTCCGCTTTCGCTTCTGCCGGAATTTGCTGAAGATCCGGATGCGATGTTTATACTGTGGAAAGATCATACAGCCATAAAGGAAGCCGAAGAAATTAACGTTCTTTCCCGGACCTGGGGTGGTACCGATTTTACCAAATATATGGGCGGTGTTTACTCATCAGAGTGGTTCTGGGCTAAGCTGCTTCATACAATCCGTAAAAATCCTGCTGTCAGCAAGGCTGCATATACAGGGGTTGAGCATTGTGACTGGATCACGGCTGTAATGACAGGTACAACAAATCCCGATGTGATAAAGAGAAGCCGATGCGCGGCCGGTCATAAGATAATGTGGCATCAGGAATGGGGGGGATACCCGCCCCGTGCTTTTTTTGACAAGCTTGATTCAAAACTCTCCGATATTCGCGATTCACTTGGAACTCAGACCTGGACCACAGAAGTTTCGGCAGGAACACTGACCCCTGAATGGGCAGATAAACTGGGACTTCCCGAATCGGTTATCGTTTGTGTCGGGGCTTACGATGCACATATCGGTGCAGTGGGTGGTGATGCTGCTCCGGGTACACTTGTAAAGAGTATCGGGACCTCTACCTGTGATGTTATTATCGGTCCCAGACCCGCTGCTGGGCAAAAAGAAAATCTGATCAGGGGAATTTGTGGGCAGGTTGACGGATCGGTAATAGCCGACTGGATCGGTTACGAAGCTGGTCAATCAGCCTACGGAGATTACTATGCCTGGTTCCGTAACATTCTGATGTGGCCGGTACACAATCTGGTGGCAAGTGAGGCTGAAGGTCTGGATATCGAGAAGATCGAAAAGAGTATCCTGGGGGCTCTCGAAGCGGCTGCTTCGAAAATCGAACCCGCAGACTCTGCGGTTCTTGCTCTTGACTGGGTTAACGGACGCCGGACTCCCTTTGCCAATCAGAATCTGAGGGCGGCTATTACCGGCATTACATTAGGAACCGATGCTCCTGCGATGATGCGGGCTCTTTATGAGTCGACTGCCTTCGGAGCCCGTTCGATTATCGAATGCTTTGAGGAAGGCGGTTTGAAAATCGAGAAAATCATGGCTATCGGTGGAGTGGCCCGAAAAAGCAAGTTGGGCATGCAAATTCTCGCCGATGTCACAAACAGGGAAATTCATGTTACTGCGGGAGATCAGTCCTGTGCTATCGGGGGCGCTGTGTTTGCCGCAACCGCTGCAGGGTTATACCCGGATATTTTTTCTGCTCAGAGAGCCCTGTCTGCGGGGACTGAGAGAACTCATAAGCCAGATCCTCAAAAGGTTGCCATATACAATAAACTGTATGCCAAATACAGCAAGCTTGGAAAATTCATCGAAGGAGAGATAAATTGATAAATTTAAAACAGTATGAATTCTGGTTTTTGACTGGAAGTCAGCACCTGTACGGGGATGAAACGCTCAAGCAGGTTGCCGCGGATTCAAAAGAGATCGTCAAGGCACTCAATGCAGACAAACAGATGCCCTGCAAATTGGTATGGAAACCCACTCTTACCACTGCCGATGATATCCGGATTACATTGGAGCAGGCAAACAGTGATCCCAAATGTGCCGGTATAATAGCCTGGATGCACACTTTCTCTCCCGCAAAAATGTGGATAGCCGGTTTGCGCTCCTATAAGAAACCGCTGCTGCAGTTAAATACTCAATTCAACAGTAAAATTCCTTACGACTCTATAGATATGGATTTTATGAATCTGAATCAGTCTGCACATGGAGACCGTGAATTCGGATTCATTACTGCCCGGATGGATATTCCCAGAAAGGTAATAGTAGGTCATTGGAGTGATTCTGAAACACGGCAGCGCATTGCGCTCTGGATGCGGGCAGGATGTGCCGTTGCGGACGGAAAGTCGCTTCGTATTGCCCGTTTCGGAGATAACATGCGCGATGTAGCGGTTACCGACGGGGATAAAGTCGAGGCTATGATCCAGCTGGGCTGGTCGGTTCCCTATTATGGAATCGGCGATCTGGTTGCCTACATGCAAAAGGTTACATCAGACCAGATCGATTCCATGGTAAAACAGTATGAAAGTGAATATGAAATAGTGTGGGGGAAAGACAAGAAATTTGCCCTTGGCCAGATTCGTGAGCAGGCTCGTATAGAAGTTGCGATGCGCGCATTTTTCAAAGACAACGATATCAATGCCTTTACGACAAATTTCCAGGATTTACACGGGATGAAACAGCTTCCTGGTCTTGCCTGTCAACATCTGATGGCTGATGGATTCGGGTTTGCAGGTGAAGGTGACTGGAAAACTGCCGCCATGGTACGTACTTTCAAGGTGATGACCCAGGGGTTAGACGGAGCCGGTAAAGGCAATTCCTTCATGGAAGACTACACCTATCATTTTGAAAAAGGGAACTCTGCAATTCTTGGTGCCCACATGCTTGAGGTATGTCCTACTATTGCAGATGCCAAACCCCGCATCGAGGTTCATCAGCTCGGGATAGGGGATAAAGAGGATCCGGCACGGCTTGTTTTCTGTGGTAAAGCGGGGAAGGCGATTTGTGCCGCGGTTGTTGACTTTGGTTCCCGTTTCCGCTGCGTGCTTAACGAAGTGGATGTAGTGAACCCGCCTGAAGATCTGCCGAAGCTTCCGGTTGCACGTGTACTCTGGAAACCTGCTCCTGATCTTCAAGTGGCAGCCGAAGCCTGGATACTGGCCGGTGGTGGTCATCATACAGCTTTTTCCAATATCGTTACGGCTGACATGGTCAGGGACTGGGCCGAGATGGTCGGTATTGAATGTGTGGTAATTGACAAGTCCACAAATGTACCGGCATTCCGTAATGAACTCCGCTGGAACGCAGCAGCCTGGAGAAAATGATGTCTTCATATAAAACTCTAAAAGAGCAAGCCTGGGCCGCTAACCGGGAAATTCCTGAGCGCGGGCTTGCATTGTATACCTGGGGAAACGTGTCAGCGTTTGATCCCGGGCTCGCAGTATTTGCCATCAAGCCATCAGGTGTTCCATATACCGATCTTCAGGTCGAAGATATGGTTGTGGTCGACCTTGAAGGAAAAACCGTTGAGGGAAAACTGAATCCTTCATCAGACATGCAGACTCATCGGGTATTATACAGGGAATTTACTGTCAAAGGCGGCAATCCGGTTTATGGCATAATACACACGCATTCGACCTATGCTGTTTCCTTTGCACAGGCCTGCAGGCCCATACCTCTTTTTGGAACTACGCATGCCGATCATATCCAGACCTCTGTTCCTTGTACTCCGTATCTGTCGGAAGAAGCGGTTTTAAGAAATTATGAGCTGGAAACCGGCAATTTGATAGCGGATTTTTTCAAGACGGAAAAGCTCAACGCGGCAGAGGTTACAATGGTACTTGTCGGCGGTCATGGGCCGTTTGCGTGGGGTTCAAGTGCGGAAAAAGCCGTTTATAATGGAGCGGTTCTGGAGGAAATCGCCCGCATGGCAATGCTGACCCTGCAAATCAGTCCTGATGCGACACCTCTTCCTGAATATATAATTAAGAAGCATTATCTCCGGAAACACGGACCTGGTGCTTATTACGGGCAGAAATAACGGATACTGGAAATTTTTTAGCTGGCTTTTAGTGTCACTTTAACGAATAAGGAGTTAGTCATGATCAAGGTCTCTAAGTTTCTGGCGATGTCGGCAATTGTGGCGTCTGCTCTGACAATGATTGTTGGATGTCAATCAAAAAGCGGCCCTAAAAAAATCACCATCGGTTTTTCACAGGTTGGTGCAGAAAGTGAATGGAGAACCGCAAACACAGTTTCAATTAAGCAGGCTGCAACAGATTTCGGGATTAATCTGCAGTTTTCTGATGCGATGAACAGGCAGGAGAACCAGATCAAGGCTATAAGATCCTTTATAGCTCAGAAAGTTGATGTGATTGCTTTTTCCCCCACTACAACATCGGGCTGGGAAACTGTTCTTCAGGAAGCTCAGAGGGCAAAAATACCGGTTATTCTTCTGGACCGTGGTGTAGATGTAAAAGATGAATCGCTCTATGTAACGCTCATGGGTTCAGATTTCAAGGTGGAAGGTGAACGTGCCGGAAACTGGCTCGTAGAATATATGAACAGTAAAGGCAGAGGAAATGAAACCATCAATGTGGTGGAACTTCAGGGAACAGTCGGATCAGACCCTGCCATTCAGCGTAAGGCTGGATTTGATGAAGTCATTAAGAAATATCCAAATTACAAAGTTATCAGATCTCAGACCGGTGATTTCACAAGGGCGCTGGGTAAAGAAGTTATGGAGGCTTTCCTGAAAGCGGAAGGAAAGAACATTCACGTTCTCTATGCACATAACGATGATATGGCTATTGGAGCCATCCAGGCCATTGAGGAATATGGATTAAAGCCCGGACAGGATATCATCATCGTTTCTATTGATGGAGTAAAAGGTGCATTTGAAGCCATGATAGCTGGTAAGCTTAACTGCACAGTAGAATGCAGTCCTCTGCTTGGTCCCCAGTTGATGCAGGCAGCGATCGACCTTAAAAATGGCAAGGCAATACCCAGAAGAGTGTTGACTGAAGAAGGCGTTTTTCCGGCCGAAGTCGCAGCCAAAGAATTTCCTAATAGAAAATACTGATTTTGTTAAAGGTGCAGTTCGAAGGGACAGCCTTGAAAACCCGGATCATATGATCCGGGTTCAAGCCACCTGTTCCCGGAAT
>CAYLVN010000190.1:0-6803 GCA_964387115.1 uncultured Fibrobacter sp. | reverse complement strand
GAAGCTCCTCTGGTGCAGACTGTATTCTGTGTCAATGGATGGGACCGCGTCGAGCAGATGCACCTGGGGCCTGATGAACTTGGAGGGGCAATTAATGTCGCTGATATCCTGGCTCTGGATCTCTACGTATCACTTCATTACCGCTGGCCAAATAAGTTCAGGGGTGATCCTGCTGCATATAATAATACAAATGTTGAGGAGTGGTGGAAAAAGATCCGGTTTAATTATATGGAAATCTGCAAAGCCAGAGGTAGTGATAAATTCCCGTTCACACTGCCGGAGATTAATGCCGATTCAGATGTAAATGGTTTCTACGGTCAGGCAAGCCGTATAAGAGATGTGTACGGATTAATCAGGGAGGAACAACCAGATTGGCTCCACGCTCTGACAATGTATCAGTTCAGAGACAGGGGAGGGTTGGGACTTGAACTTGAGGACCACAAAACTCATCAGCTCATTAAACGCCTGCCATCATGTGCCGCTTACAGAAAGGCTGTGTCAGATCCCTTCTATAATCCGGGTATCACTCAGAAAATATCTTTATCCCCTGAGAAATCACCCCTGAAACTCAGATGGTACAGTTCTGAAAAAGCAGATGGAATCAGAATTTCCGGTAAAAGACCGGTAAGGTCTGTTCATTCTGTACTGAATCTGGAGAAAAGTAACTATATCGTTAATGTCAACGGCAACTGGATACATTCTACCGGCAGTGCAATTGACCTGAGAAACCACATTCAACCAGGCTCACCTTTCACTATAAACATTTTTGCACCACCTGCGGAAGGTATCAACTCTATCGGTCCTGATGGCACCTATCTACCATACTTTGAGACGATCTTAGAAAAAATGCCACAGATGGTTTTTTAAGGGATTGAGACCTATTTGCTATCGGGCTCAATCAATTACTATCTTTTAAAAAACCAGAAATAATTCTGTGTTCTGTTTTCGAAATCTGAAAGGAGCCAGTATGTTTAATGTTCTGGTTGCGGATTGTGACATGGATTCTCATGAACTGGTTAATGATATTCTGGAGATAAACTTTAAAAATGTTAAAATCGACCGGGCTCTCTGTTATGATAGCTTCCTGAATAAACTCCAGAATCCGGGTCAGCAGTACGACTTGATCCTGCTTAACCCTGAAACCGGTAAAGATACAGGCAATGACACTCTTGCAACTTTACAAAACTCTTTCCCTGAACTTCTTGACCGTGTGATACTTCTTGCTGATACCCAACTGGACAGCTCTGTGGTTCAGTCTCTTCCGGTCATTTACAAACCATTTTCACTTGATAGTTTCGGTGAAAAACTCAGGCAGGTTTGTGCCTGTTTATTGTAATGATGGAAAAAAAGGTCGTTCCCGGAACCCTGTCTGTATGCATGATCGTAAAAAATGAGGAACGGATTCTTGGCCGCTGCCTCCAGAGTGTAAAGACTGCAGCAGATCAGTTGATCGTTGCTGACACTGGTTCATCTGATTCTACCGCGGATATTGCACGAAATTTCGGGGCGGAGATAATCAACGTAAAATGGGACGATGATTTTTCTGCTGCCAGGAATGCCTCTATCAAGAATGCAACCGGAGACTGGATCCTCTGGCTCGATGCAGATGATGTGGTTCCGCCGGAATCGATTCCTCTGTTATGCAACATTAAGAAGCAGAAGCCTGACCGTGTACTGGGGTTTATAGTCCGGAACCAGCGCCCCGGTAATACCGGAACAGAGTTTGTTCAGGCCAGGATGTTTCCAAACCGGCCGGATCTGTTTTTCGAGCGCCGTATACATGAGCAGATCATGCCCAGTGCTTTACGTGCCGGATTGATCATGGAAAACAGGCCCGTGATAATTGAACACCACGGATATGCTGACCCGGGCATTCTGAAAAGTAAAGCCAGGCGCAATGTAAAGCTTCTCCTCGAGGATTATCGCGCCGGGAATAATGATCCGGTTATGGCTGTAGAAATAGCCGATTCCTATACGCTCATGGAGGAGTACCGTGAAGCAGAAGTGTGGTACCAGAAGGTTCTGGCGATTCCAGGCTGCCGGCAGTCATTCACCAACATAGCCAGTCAGGCTCTTCTGGGCCTGGGGAATATCTGCAACAGACAAAAGAACTTCTCTCAGGCTGTGGAATACTTGAAAGAGGCCGCCATACTCTCTCCATGGCGCACCGATAATCTTTTCAGTCTCGCTGTTGCTTACGAGATGAACGGCCAGACAGAAGATGCTGTTGCAATATTGAAGAATATAATCTCCACAGAGCCCAGACCAGGCCAGGTGGGAGTGGATTTCAGGACTGCCAGTATAAAAGCGTTTCTCAGGCTCATAAGGATCTTAACTGAACAAGAGAAACTCGAGAGTGCCGCTGCCTTTGTTTGCGATTCTCTCAGGAGGCATGGGGATCGTCCTGAGATCAGAAATACTGCCGGAAAGTTTTATCTTAAAACAGGAAAACTCATGGATGGGCTTCATGAGTTTGAGAAGAGCCTTCAGCTTGTCACTGAGGGAAATCTGGAGGCATATATCGGGCTTTGTGTGATATTTTATAAAGCCGGAGCGCAGGACCGAATGAGAGAGACTCTGAATACTATAATGCCTCTTTTCTCCGGGAATCCAAAATTTGAGGCGTTCAAACGATTTGCCCTCGGTCCTGCAGAGTCGGGTACCGATGAAAATCTTCAGGAGCTCCGGAGAGAGTTCTTTTATGCTTTGTAGCTCCCCCGGATCATCTTTCCGTTTCAGTATCTCATAATCGCAGCCGCTGGGGTCCTGTCAGGCATATCCTCTGGTTCAACAATGTAGACAGTGCCGCCTCTGAGCATGGTGTTTATTGCCGCTTTATCAAGCAGATCCTCGTCTCCGGGCTTCTTCTCCTCGTGGACCTCTATATCCTGTTTGTCTTCTTTGAATTTTCCCCAGATGTTAGTTTGTCCGTTTGTGATAAAAAGCGTGCTGATTCTTCCATGCAGGGCGCTTGATACGATTGTTTTCAGGTCATTGACAGCAGTTGTCTGGTGTTCACCGGAAAGCTGTCTGTAAAGATTTGTATCGCGCTGACGATTTGACTGGAAGAGCGGCTCGACGATAGGCCAGGCATGATGAAAGATTTCCTCTTCGGTCATATTCTGAGAATTGAGCTGAACGCCTTTTTCTACCAGGTTACGATAGCTGCTTGCGTCTTTATAGAGATAATGCAGGTAATCGGTACCAATAAGCACCAGCGGAGCATTTGTATTCTGGATTATCTCATCCACCGCATCGGCAACTCTGTCGTAGTACAATTTGATGTATACTTTTCGGCTGTCAGTGATACGCCCGTATCCAAAAACCGTGGTCCGGTTATTTGTTGCCATCCTCGGCTTGCTTGCAAACTGGGTTCTGCTGTCCATGACATCTAATTGCAGAGTCTCATTGATACCTGAAGGAATCTTGTCGGAATGAATCTGGAAAAAGGAGAAACGTGAACCAGCAAAGAGCCGTACTCCAGAGATATTCAGATCAAGCACATAAAATCTGGTGTTTCCTGTAAGAGTGGAGAGAATCGGCTTAAGGTGGAAACGGGGGGAAATGGTAAGAGTTTCGTGAAAAAAGACCGGAAGCCTGTAAACCTTGAAAATTCCCAGTGCTATAAACACCACCATTCCATCTGCCTGATTTTGCCAGAATGCCTCGTTTTCCAGCAGCCTTTTAGCAGGATCAAGCAATGTGGATGCCTCCACCCGCCGCAGCCCGCGTTCCAGAAGCTGCCGCTCTGCATCGGTAAGCAGATTTTTAAAACGTATCGGGTTCTGCTGAGTCTCTGCTCCGGCTCTCAGTGTAGGAAGGTATATGGAGATACAGTTTTCAAAATGAACTGAAATCAGTTCTCGAAGATCATCTTCTGTAAACAGATCCACAGATAGTCTCCTGTTTAAGTGATTGTACTTCAATAAAATGCAACGGCTATGCCAGTATCGGGATGCTTGCCGGGAAATGACTTGAAGATGTGATTGATCTATATACCCTGAAAGACGCAGTCGGGGAGAACAATAAACCGTAAGATTTTGAGATGACATGGCTTGAAAGCATTGCGGGTCTTATCGATAAGGTGAAAAGATCAAGATGCCTGACTTTGAGGTTACTTAACACGTAAATCAAAGAGTCACCTTGGGGTGAAACTGTGACTTAATATGAAAGCCTTAGCCTCAAAAGATTAACATTTTTGTCCCATCCAACTGAGATTCTCAGGTTTAAATCAAAATGTTAACTCCGGGGTAAAGTCCTCCCCAGAGATGACATAGTGACTAAAAATCCAAAGTTCTTGTTTCATCTCCGGGGTGAGTTTCTGACTTAATTCTCCAATCACTAATTCATCTCAGGGGTAAAAGGCTCCCCAGAGATGAATCAGTGAGAAAACCAGAGTCTTGATTTCACCTTGGGGTGAAACATTGGCTTAACAGTAAAATCACAAAGTCACCTCCGGGGCGAAAATCTTCCTCATTTCTGCCAAAAAACAGGTGGCCTGTTGATTGCACCTAATCAACATTGATCTGACCATCCTGCTCTGAGAGGTTACACTTGATGAATTCAGAAAAGCTGGATATGCTCAACCACATCAACAGGCTATCTCTGACCCAGATCCTCAAAGAAATAAGGGTGAAGTCTTTAAAACTGCTTAGAAAAGAGATCGATCTGGTCAAAACAGAATTAAAAGCCGATATAAAGTCAGAAATTTTTATGGTGGGTGGAATGGGGATAGCGGCAGTCTTAATCTTTCTTTCTATCTCTATGCTTCTTGTTACTCTGATTTTAGCCCTTTCAGAGGTGCTTCCATCGTGGGCAGCAGGGTTGATCGTCAGCGCTGTTCTTTTACTGGCCGCAGCTATAGTCGCTCTTATCTCCTGGAAAAAAAGGGTTAAAAATCCCCTTCGGAGGACCCGTGAGGTGCTGGAAACTGATTTGAAAATCAAAAGAGGGAGTCTGGCATGAACCTTATCACCCAATTTCATTCACAGCCATTCGACTCAGATATGCTGGAAAGAGAGATTAAATCAATCCAGGGTGATATCGTTCTGCTTATTCAGGAGTTTATTAGAAGAGTGAGGACCTTTTATAGCAAATACAGAATCCCTGCAGCGTTACTTCTTCTGCTTCTCATTTTAATCATGAAACTACCCCAAAAGTCCCATAGACACAAATCAATTTAGTACCTGACTTAGCACCCTGGGCTTTGCGATATGTCCAAACCTTCTGCTCTGCAGGGTATAAACGTACTTGTCCCTTCCCGGATACATAAAGCAGTTAGTATTTTTATTTTATGAACTATCTGGCGCATCTTTTACTGGCTAAACCTGGCCATCACAGCGCAATCGGCAGTCTTCTTGCCGACTTCACCAGAATACCTTCACGTAATCTCCATTCGCATTTCTGCAATGAAATCGCCGAAGCGGTCATCCTGCACCGAAAAATTGATTCTTTCACCGATTCACACATCGATGTCGCCGCAGCCTGCCATCCGCTCTTTCCTAAATACCGGCACTGGTCACGGATCATCATCGACATCGCTTTTGATTATTTCCTGACAAAACACTGGAACTGCTATTCGCAACTCTGTTTTGATTCCTTTCTCGCACAATCGTACCGTTACCTTAGTGAGATTCCCGCGGGAATTCCCCCCAGTTACCATTCCTTTGCCCAACGTATGATCTCTCACGATGGTCTTCGTGCCTGTTCTGAGAAAAAACACCTGAAGATTGTCTTTGAACGGCTTCAATCAAGGGTAAACTGTGGTGTCTCAATAGCCAATGCCTGGGAGGACCTCTTTGAGAACTATGACGAAATCGAGCAGCGATTCTGCAGCTTTTTCCCCCAGCTTGTAAGCTTTAAGGACAGAGAAATATCTGAAGGTTGAGTACGAGGCTATCTTTTTAACAGGCTATTTTTCCTTTCCTATATTGCTCATCAAGCCTTCTAATAAATTTCCAGAGAATATATCTATATGCTTTCCTCAGAGCCGAGTCAGGGGTATTCCTCGACCTTGTATGTTGAAATCGTGGTTAAAAATCATATTGGATCCGGTAGTGAGGGTGGTAATCGCCTGAGGTGAAGCAGTCACTTAACATGTTAAATCAAAAAGTCATCTCAGGGGTGAAATTGTGACTTAACAGGTTAAATCAAATAGTCACATGAGGGCAAAGAGAGAATTCCTATTTTGAAAAAGTTTTTTCATATTTGGAAATTTGTTATGAGAAAAGAAAACTCCGCTTCCCATCAGTTGGCTTTTTTCGAGGCATTTGAGCTATGGAACGGTATTTGCAAGATCAACGTTCGCAAAAATGAAATCTTGTGACGGGCCTGTCCAATTTCATGAACCCTTTCAACATTTCACCATTTTCAAAGGAAGCGTAGCATGTCTCAGAAGCTCTACATCGGTAACCTGCCCTACAGAACAACAGAAAGTGATATCAGGAAGTTTTTCGCCAAGTACGAACCTATCCATTCAGTAGCCCTTATATCCGACCGCGAAAGTGGCCGTTCAAGAGGTTTTGGATTTATTGAGCTGGAAGACCAAAATGCCGACAACGCAATCGCTGAGCTCAGTGATTCAATGTTTGGGGGGCGTAACCTGCGTATCAGCAGGGCCCGTGACCGGGAAAGCAGCCAGGTTGGACGGGTTCAACAGTTAAATAGAGTTTAATATGCGCCTGTCGACGGCCGTTATACTGATTCCCATGACGGGGGTTCAGTATGCGGCCGGATTATGAATAGCTGATAGTTCCTCTGAAGCGCTTGTGGAACCAGCCAAACCAGTGTTGCGGGTCTTTGCG
>CAYLVN010000189.1:0-6846 GCA_964387115.1 uncultured Fibrobacter sp. | reverse complement strand
GATAAATCTCCAGTTAGACCATGATGCTTTTTCCGCCTTTACCCAGCAGCTCAGTGTGTAATCTTCCTCCAGATTAAGCATGCCTGCGTTAATATTATCGCTGACACCGTCAAACACAAGCCCATCACCAACCATGCCCCTCACAACACTCTCTGAGCTCATGGAACTGCTTGGTGTCCCGTTATAACCATTGCCGGTGCGGTCCGATATGCACCCTTCACCAGTCGAGGGATCTTCATTAAGATGCCACACTCCCGCAAAGCCGAGTGCTGTATCAAAAACAGCAGCACCATTTGACCTGTTTACAGCAGCACTTCCGCCCCATTTCATTAATATGCGCTGTTCGATACCGCTGATAGTATCAACTTTTACCCAGATTGCAGCACGTCCTGACTTCGGATCCCATTGTTCAATTTCAAAAGGCAGCGATTTTCCATCTACCTTTACAAATCGGATGTCATTACCATCGGGATCGGCCTTATCGAAATCAAATGATGAATCGTCAAGCCTTACAAGCAGAGGGAAACCAGTTATTGAGGAACCTTTCAAATCAGCGGCGGACGTATTCAGGTATAAAAATTCTGAATAAGCCTCTTTTCCGGAAATATTTACTGTAACCGTGTCGTCGGAAATGGTTTTTAAATTCAGCAACTCTCTTTCGGTACCTGCCTTAACACCATCACAGACAATCACATCCAGATAGCCTTCAGGCAGATCATTTATCATAAACGATCCGTTCTGATCAACCAGCACCAGTCGTTCAAGCCCCTTTACCTGCACAAACAGCTTCTGTTCCCCGGTTCCATCAAAATCGATACGCCCTATCAAGACCGCATAGGGATGCAGAGAGTCGGTTCCAAGGTCAAGAGTATCCTTATCAGTCGCAATCGTACATCTAAAGACAGTCACACCTGATAGGGACACTGTATCGTTCACCTCTACACAGTAATCGCCATGATCTATACCGGTAATCAGAAATCTGCCGAGAGAATCAGTATGTATCTCTTTACTTTTTATGGTCTGCTTTGCAAGTGCCGGCGAACTGATATAATCAGCCTGGCGCAGACGCACAAGACTGCCTGATGCAGGAGTTCCGTCAGAGTTCAGCACACGTGCACAGATCCCATTGGTCGTCTCCGATCCCCCTTTGCTCCCGGCAATATCTCCAATTGAACATGCAGAGACCAGTGCCAGAAAAACCGGAAATGCTATCAGGAGGTGTTTCACTGATCGCCTCCAAGAGTAACCGATAATGGAATAACCTGAATGTTGATCTGAAAAACAGTGTCGGGTGCATTCTCGTTTTCGAGTGAAAGGATAGACTGCCTGAATTGACGGATACGTTCTCTTATCTCTGGAAGATCTTTAGTGGAGAGTGCTACTGTTACAGTTGATACATCACGAAGTTCTTTAGGGTGTACATCCAGAGACTGAGCAGAAAGACTGATAGTCTCTTTCTGAAAAGTATGAATGGCTGCCGATTGCCACCGTTCACCACTTGTCACAAATGCGTCTGCAGGACGGTAAATGCCATCTACTCCGCATTTCAGCAATCCAATTTTAGTAAGAATATGAATTGATTCCTGTGCCTGTCTGGTGGTGATGGAAGGGGTCATCAGCATGGCGAGTTTTCTGTAATCGCCCTTGAATTCATAGATGGAGAGCAGGGCATGAATTGCACTGTGATACCATTTCTGATAAAAAGCATACTGCCATTCCTCTACAGGCCTGGCACCCGGCTCCCGAAGCGTCATCAATCTTTCAAAGTAAAGTTTTATATCGGAAGCGGTTTTGGCTTTATTATAACTGACCAGCACTTCAAAATATCTTGACTCGCGCTCTGAAAACTTGAAAAACTCACAAATCGGAGCGATGGATCGTTTGGCCAGATGGTGTTTTCCCTGGATTACTTTCAGCAGAAATCCCGGGTCAAGCTTCATATGAATACCCAGGTACCGGAAAGAGATGTAGGGATTATCCCGTTTCTTTTCCTCGTAGAAATCACGGAGGAACTTCTGGTAGTCGAAATATTCAAATATTCGCTTCATACTGTTATAATATACAACTTTTATTCATTATATAGGTACAGACTGCATATTTATTGAAATCAATATATTTAAGGGGATTGCTGAAAGGATGATTACATGCGAGAATGTAATTTTATCGTGTCTTCCAGAAATACAGCAGGTTAACAGCAGATCCGTATCGGCGTTACTGCTTAACAATTGATACTACCGGGGAGTTCATAACCTGGTTGCGGTAACAAAGTTTTATCCAGTCAGGAGAGCAAGCCCGGTCAATGATGCGTACTTCATCAATTTTACCGTCAAAATAGTAGGATCTGTCTACAATGTCGCCCAGAAGATTTCCGATTGTGACATCATAGGAATTGTCATATGATCTTTTCAGGGACCAGATTTCCGTTACACTGTCAGTGCAGATTCCATTGATGTAGAGGTACTGTTTTTTGCCTTTACGTACCCCTGTGACCAGGGTCCATATACCCGCCTCTGCTGCGGAATTGGTTATTTCCCACCCGGTACCGTTCTTGAATTCAGTAAATTCCCAATGATGCATCTGCAGCTTTTCCATCTGGTACTGAAGCCACCCTTTGCCAACTATTGTATTGTAAAGAGTGTCCAGAGTATCCAGATATGCCCATGCGCTTAGAGTATAGTAACTGTTTTCGGGAAAATTGAGCTTGCTATCGGCTGATTTCTTAATTTGAATGTATTGAGATTTACCATCAAATTCATAAGCATCACCAATAATCCCCGCAACAGGAACTGGTCCATTGATTAAAGTGCCTTTGTAATTGTTTACAGTGGCATCATACACGTTGTTCACCCCATCGCCATCCATGTGCCATACACCCTGAAAGCCTTGGACGGTATCGAAAACCAGTCCACTGTTTGATAAACCTGCCGCTGAACTATTTCCCCAATACATGTAGATAAACTGATCACTGTTATTGCCGAAAATGGTATCTATTTTCACCCATACTGCCGCTTCCCTGCTTCCTTTATTCCAGGATTCGATCTGATAGTTCAACGGCGAACAATCGGCTTTGGAAAACCTGAGATCTCCTCCATCGGATCTGGCGGCAGAAAAATCGAAGTTTTTACTGTCAAGACGTACAAGAAGAGGAAATCCAATTAAATTCTCTAAAATATCCGCACCGTCTGAAGTCGTGTTAATAGAAACCTTGGCCATGTTTTTCCATGGCATATATTCCGATATCATCAACGAACCGGATGCCGAGATATTTACATTTTTGTAAATTCGAACCGACGTGTCAGAATCATTTCCGGCAAAACAAATCTGTGGATAGTACCCCTGTGCAACAGAATCGATCACTACGGTTTTTCCCTCGACTTTTGAGATACAACCGACAGTGCCGGCCAGGTATACAAATCCGGAATGAAGAGAGTCTGGAACCTGCACTGTTATTTTCACAGCCGGCTTAAGTGTGTCAAGACGGGTTGAATCACTGTATGATGAATCCACATCGGGAATATTAATGAAAAGTCGGGTCCTTTCGACAATATGGACCGCCTCAAGCGAATAATCACCGGCAATTACATTTTTAAAGGAATAATTTCCTGATGAATCCGTGGTATCTATAAGGATTACGACATCTTCAGATTCACTGCCTTTGGGGGTGTAATCAGCAGGGATCAGAAAGACCAGAGTGTTCCCTGCCCTTGAACTGTTCTGGTGGACAATTTTCCCGCAGACCTGTGCATTAGTCGTATTTGTTGACCCGCCTGTAATCTGCTGCGGATTGTTCAGGCAGTTTAAAAGTATCATCGAAAGTATAGCGGCAGTAGGCTTGAACTTCATTTCAACTCCCGCTTTCATTTGCGAAACGGCCAATATCATCACTGACCGGGAACAACTGTATATTCAACTGGTAAACGCAGCTGCTTTTCTCATCTCTGTTTATCAGAGTGACTATTCTATCTTTAAAAGCAACAATTTCGGCCTGAACAATCTGGTACATCTGGGGTGAGATGCCTATAGTCAAACCTGAAACATGTCTTTTATCAACTGGTACATTTTCAATTGCCTTCAGGGAGTGCTCGATCATGGCCCTGTTGAACTGCCTTACAGCCATCAGCCCTATCTCTCCGCTATTGGTAATTGCGCTATCGGAGTGTTCATATCCGCGTCCACTCTTTTTTTTCCTGATCAGGCGCAGCTTTTCCAGAAGTTCGACAGTCTCCTTTGCCTCACCTTCGGTTATCTGAGGGTAAACACATCGGGCCAGAAAAGAATAATTCTCTTTAAAATCATAAAGGACAACTAATTCCCTTATGACGGCATTATACCATTTGGAGAAATAATCATACTGATCCATGCTGAGAATTTTTTCGGTCACCGAATTTTCCATAGATCGCAGAACCGCATAGTATTCCTGCTTTTCAGCTGAAGTCTTTGCCTGATCAAACAAAACAAGATTTCTGAAAAATGCTGACTGTTTTTTCGTCAACTGCATGGCGGTGCAGAATTTCTCGATAGACTGCCTGCTGAGGTTCCGTTTTCCATCTATGACAAGTTTCAGAAATACCGGGGATGTCAGGCCGGCCTTTGCACAAAAATATCGGTAAGAGAAAGCGCGGCTTGTACTCTTTTTGTATTGATAATATTCTGACAGAAACTTTCTGTAATCAATATATTCAAAAATTGAGCGCATAGTCTAAATATACCAGAGATCTTCAAAAAAACAAGCGCAGCATCTCCTCAGAGAGGCAATTTTCTGAGCAGACACACTTCCGCCTTATAAATATAGCCATGAAATGGTCAGGTTGTGGTGCTAATTGAAAATTGGAAGAAACAAGGCAGAAAAAGCGTATTCAGGAAGGATACGACTGAGTCAGGAATTTTGACACCTTTCCAACCATTATTTAATTTTCTATTTAAGCGTTTAATTTGCAGGTCCATAAAGTGGTTTACCGATAGATAAAATGTCCCTGCAAACAAACTTTCAAGCCGGGATTAGACTGTTATACATTAGTACAATAAAATACAATTATAGGGAGGAATATGGACGGAGCAAGATTTATTGCGTTGGCTCTACTACTTTCTTCTGCCATGACAAACGCAGTATCAGCTGCAGTTGAAGGACCATTTAAGGTTTGTATCTGGGAGAATAACTGCAAGGCAGCAATATCTCATACTTTCGATGATAATACTGCAGGTCAGACCGGCGCAGGACAGGAAGCATTTGATGCCAAAGGGTTTAAAATGACGCTGTTTACTGTTACTGAATCTATGAGTCCCAATTGGAGCAAACTGAAAAACGCTTTTGCCAGGGGACATGAGATTGCCAGCCACAGTGTCTACCATAGTGGCACCATGTCGGATGATGAATGTCCTACATCACAAAGTACTATCAGAAAAGAAGTTCCTGGAGAAAAATGTATAACCGTAGCTTACCCAAACTGCAATATCCCCTATCAGCAAACCAAATTAAAAAGCTGCTACATCGCAGGCCGGGTTTGCGATGGGCAGATTGTCAATAAATCCCCATCTGATTTTTATCGTATTGGTGCCATAATGGCTGGAAGTGCTGGAACAAACACCACAAGTGGCTTTAACAGCAAGGCAGATGAAGCGGCAAGCAGGAATGGCTGGCTGGTTTGGTGCCATCACGGAGTGGGTAATGATGGACATGGCTATTCCAATACAAACCTCGATGCGCTGAAGGGTAATCTTGATTATCTTGACAGAAATCGAAACAAATTCTGGACAGCGACATTTAGTGATGTTGCCCGCTACATAAAAGAGCGCGATGCAGCCTCACTTAGTGTGCAGGAAAACACAGACGCCAGTATTACCGTACAACTCACCGACAATCTTCCTGATTCAATTTACAACTATCCTCTTTCAATCTATCTTCCACTTCCTGAGGGATGGGCAGAGGATATGATAAGAGTTACTCAGGATGGGAAAATTGTGGATGACACCGTTCTTACCATCGATTCGAAAAAAAGCCTGATGTTCAAGGCAGTTCCAGATGGTGGCGCGATCAAACTGGAACTCGCAACCATGACAAAAATCCATGAGCAGAGATCTGCCACACGCAACTCTGTGGTACTCAAAAACTCCACGCTTTTAATTGACATGAGCAGTTTTTCCGGTTCAACAGTAGCGGTATCGCTTTTTGACCTCAAGGGTAATGTATTAGCGAGTTATTCAGCAAACAAGTCCGCTTCCACGATGTCAATCCCTCTGTCAAAACTGAGCAAATCCATATTTGTAGCCAGGGTTACCGATGGGAAGACTTCTGTCGTGAGCCGCTGCATGATGCAGTAACGAAGAATACGGGTGGGAGTTGGAATACGATTACAGGATTCCAACTCCTGACTGTGTCCTGCATTTTTTTGATAATAGTTAATCATGCAATCGAATTTGTTCCGCATCGACTTCAAGATCCGGCAATAAAAAGAAGGCAGTTCCAGGCAGACCATCACTCCTTGGTCCAGATCCTCGTATTTAAATTGAGTTCCCGGACGATAACCTCATTGGTCTTGAAGAGTTTGAAGACAGTGTGGGCATTTTCAAGCTTGACGCAGGTGGTGGCGAGGCGGGGCTCAAAGAGTTTTTTTCTGAAATCGATGGTAACATAGACCCTTGACTGGACAAAAGAGATGCGGATGGGTTTCTGGAAGGCATCGGCAATGGCGAGGATGGCCTCCATTATGGCCGGAGTGAGGATGTAGCGGGCCTCGATCTGATCGGAGGAGTAGACAACGAATCGTTTCTCAAAGGCGATGTCTTCCAGTTTGACAAGTTCACCTTTCCCCCCGATGCGCTGGAGAGCGGTACCAAAGCCGCCCAGGA
>CAYLVN010000188.1:0-6846 GCA_964387115.1 uncultured Fibrobacter sp. | reverse complement strand
ATCACGCCATTTACCGATACAAACTGGATGAGGCTATTGCTGGATGTTGGGGATACCATCTTTAAACTGCACCATTCCTGCAACAGTAAAGCTTTCACCAAGGTTGGAGATATCGAAGGCTTCGATTGTCTCTGGGAGTCTTGGCAGGTGAAGAACTTTTTGAAGATCAGCGATATCCTCTGATGCACTTGGAGGAATTTTCTGGGCCATATAGAGCCTGGCGTTTTTCTCGGCCATCAAGATAAGCATCTTCTTTGTACCCTTTTGAGGAGCTGAGATGCTGGTCCTTGATGAGAACTGGGAATCAAACCAGCTCTGAAGAATTTCAGGATTTAACCCGGCCCCTTCAGGGATAAGAATCTCTGCGGGCGGGGGTTCTTCAGATGACATATAATACTGAAGAAGTGTGTTTTCGTGACTTGCTTTGGCGAGATCCCATGTGGTGCGTTTGAAAAGGAAATTTCTGGATGACATAAGCAGGCCGTCACGAAAATTCAGGATCGCAAGGCAGTTATTACGGTCGCCTTCTGCCAGCCCGAATACATCACAGTCAATGTCAGCCAGCTTGAGATCAACCTGCTGAAGTCTTGAGGCATCACGGATAAGCTGTATCTGGTCCCTGAGCGCCCCGGCATCCTCAAAGCGCAGATCCGCAGAGGCTCTCGCCATGCGTTCCTGAAAATCGCGGATAAGGTCGTTGCGTTTACCGGAAAGGAAACGGGTGAGGTCGTTGATGTCTGACCGGTAGTCTTCCTGTGATATTTTATTGGCACAGGCCCCCGAGCACCGTTTCATCGAATAGTTGATACAGGGGCGGATCTCTTTTGAAAGGGGAAGTTTTTTACTGCAGTCCCTGAGTCTGAATATTCTCTTTGCAAATGCCACAAGGTTTCTCATCGACCTGACATCTGTGTAGGGGCCGAAATACTTTGCCCCGTCTTTTTCAACTCTTCTGACAATTAGAAGCCTCGGGAAGGCTTCCTGAAGAGTGATTTTCAGGTACGGGTAGTGTTTGTCATCTCTGAGGTCTACATTGTAGTGCGGCTTATGTTTCCTGATCAGGTTTGCTTCAAGTATCAGCGCTTCGGTTTCATTGTTGGTGGCGATCCACTCAATATGATCCATCTTTTCGAGCATGACAGGGATATGGATCCTGTCCTCATGGGTATCGAAGAAATAGGATCTGACCCGGCTTTTCAGGTTGACAGCTTTACCGATATATAGAATCGTCTCTTCGGCGTCTTTCATGATGTAAACGCCGGAGGATTCAGGAAAGCGGCTGATCTGCTCTAAAATCTGATTGGTTTTTTCAGGATTCATATAGAAACATTATGATTACAGAATGAATATAAATCAATAAGAAAGATTATTCACTTTATCCCTGTTGATTTCAGGTGATACATACCCACTCCGCCATTCCGGGTAAAAGCAGGAATCCAGATTCCCCTGCTCTACGGGCATGATAGTTGTGAGAATGTTCCCCTTTGAAAAATAAACATCTTGTTTTGGAGCCGTAGATCTTCAAAACATTGTGGCGCCAATGCATCCAGGCTTAAGGATGGGAACTGGCGAAATGGATAACAATCAGTACCGGCTACGGGCTGATTTATATTACGGCAGATGAAGCAATAAATGAAAAAAATAAAGGAGGATAACATGACCAATTCCTCCCTGATCTCTTCTGAGCTAAATCAATCTCAAACACTCTCAAAAGAAAAAACTGCCGCAATCCTGATCTCCCGGCAGCCGCTCCGTACCTCTTTGAAATCCCCGTGGCTTGAAGCTGCGCGAAAGGCCGTGATCTGGTCAGGGAAAAATGGGTACACATTGATTACTTCAGCAGGAGTGAAAACCTGGGAGATGCTTCTGTACCTGGCTGCCAGGTATTCGGTATCCTTTAAAACCATGCTGATCGCGTTCAATGAGAGAGAATACAGGGAAAAATGTGAGTGGGTAAGAACACAGTTCAGGCTAAAGGAGTATTCCTCTTTTGTACCGGTGATCTGTACTGAAAAAAAATCTGCGGGGCATCTAAGAGACCGGATCATCGCAGAAGCTGCCGATACGCTCATTCCAGTTTCAGTGCGAAGCGGTGGTAATATCCGGTCTTTGCTAGACAAAATAGAAAAATCGGGTAAACCGGTTGAAAGTCGCTTTGAGATTCCATACAGAAAGAGAGATGAAAAGATCAAATATTCATTAACTAACGAGATCGCCGGTATCAAGCTTCAGGATACGTTAGATCCTTACCTGATCCACTGGACCCGCACATCTGAAGGACCCTGGCCTGGAGAAATCCTGGCTGATTATTATGAAGCAATTCTTAATTCAGAAAGCTATCCCCGGGATGCGTTCTCTACACTTAAAAAGATCCTTTCTGAGGGAGTTATAACCGCATCGTCAAGACATATGCCTTCCGGTATACGAACAGTCTCCTTTACTGGGGCCACGCTGGAAGAGTTCGTACCGCTCATGAGATGGCGGGCAAGGTACAGGGAGATGTCATTTGAACCTTACGGAATCGGGCTCGAGAAACAAACTGCACTCCAGCGCGGGATTCATGAGGTGATTTATGATGAGTGCCCGGAAAAAACCGGATCTCAAAAAAGGTGGATCTATCAGTCGACAGGGAAAATGGGGCTCTGGACAGTAGAAAAAGAATACCGCTGCAGGGGAGATTTCAGTTTACGTGAGATCCAGCCCGAAAAAATTATCTGCTTCTGTTTCAAAAGAGATGAAGCAGAGGAGATTGAGAGAAAATTCAAGGTTAAAGCGGTTTCTTTTTGCTGATAGCAGTGAGGATCGGATGAACAGGGTATTTCGCGCGCAAATGCGCGCGAAATGGCAGGTATATTATGCTTTACCTATTAGACGCATTATGTCGTCAAGGGGATTGCCGTCTCCATCCGAATCAAGCAGCGATGCCAGTCCGGAAACTCCGGTCTTTTTAGCTCCGCCAGCTTTACCTCCAAGAAGTCCTCCAAGCAGTCCGCCTAACATGCCGCCGCTTTTGGCCGCAGGTTCAGCGTTTGCTGACTGTTTTGACATAACTCCAGATACCATCATTGTCAGTATTGGAAGCATTTTCTTGAGCACCGAAGAATCAACGCCTGCTTTTGCTGATGCGTTTTGTGCGACGGCTCTGCTTACATCCTTTGAACCGAATATCTGTCCGAGAATGTCATTGCCACGGTTCACATTGGTTGGTTTTGACGAGAGAACATCGTCGAGCAGGTCCGCGCCGCCAAATTTACCCAGAAGACCTCCAAGCCCTTCGATACCACTTGCCTGTGACTGTTTTTTAAACCCGCCGAGAATAGCCGGCATGAGTGCCTCTGCACCGCTTGCGGCCTGTTTTTCATCGATTCCCAGTTCTTTTGCCATCGACTGGATTCCACCGAGCTGATTAAGGATATCTGTGATTTGCATGTTTATTCCTTTCAATAACTTGTTTGTTGTTTATTACTGATAATTAATCTAAAAGCTCTTTTGGAACATTGCCACCGTTTTGAGCTATCTGAGCGAGTACGGTTTTATGCAGCCACATGTTCATCTTTGCCGAATCTCCCATTATTTCGTCCGGACAGGAAAGCTCTGAAGCCAGCTCTTTACGTGCCGCAAAACTGCTGTCGATATCCAGAAGCTTGAGCAAGTCTACAATTGAAGTACGCCAGTTAAGCTTTTGCGGATTTGACGCGGCAAGCTGTTCCAGCTTTTCTACCACATCCACTACCGGTACTGGAGTAACTGTTTTCTTCGGTTCCGCAGCCGCTTTCGCTACCACCGGATTTGTGGCTACTTTAGGAGCAACTGGCGCAGTGGTCTTAGGAGCAGCTGGCGCATCTGGTGCGGCTGAGTCTTTTTTGCCAAGGCCAAGCTTACTGAATATTTTCCCTAGAAATGCCATGCCCTACCTCTTTCTTTAGTTAAATGGACACCTTTAAGAAACATAAATTTATTTAAAAAATCGCATGAAAAGAAGCGATGGCAAACAATACTCTAACCCTTATGGCAGAGACGTCGTATCAACAGCCTTTGTTGTCAAAGTTTTTTTTGCCTTATTTTCGCATCTGTTGCAAAGATCGGTGATGTTTTTCAGTTCCCTGGCCTGTGCCACAGTACCTTCGAATATTTCGACGGTCCGGTCGCTGTTGATATAGGAGCAATCACTGAAAAGATGATAACTTTTACCGGATTTGGTCCAATAAACGTGATTTACTCCGTTGTTAAGGGCCTCAACTTCCTGTGTCTGTTCGGTATACTGTTCAACAGAGGGGGGGGCAAAATCAAAACCCGTTATGCCTGCAATCACCAGCGCTGCCGCGGCTATTGACCCGACAATACCTTTTTGCTTCGCGTCCATGTTTTTATTGGTGAAAATCAGGATCACAAGAGGCAGAAATGCGATAATGGCAATAATAAGACCCAACTGATTCTGGATAAAAAATTTGACCGGATCTTTTTTCGATGCGGGATCCAGCCGGTTTGCCTGTTTCCAGAGTAAAGAACCCATTATGGCAAAGATCAGGTCCGCGACAATTAGAACAATCAGTAGCGTCATGGCCACCGGCGTTTTGCCCAGAAGAACGATTGCGCCGATCTCAAACCCGATGGCAACTACCCAGGAAATTATTGCGATCAGGCGGTTTTTTTTTGCCTTTGCCTTGCTTTCATCGCTGGCAACAAAGGTTTTGGTCTCGGTTGCTGCTGTACCGGTGTTTCCGCTCTCGACTCTGGTTATTTTTTTCCCCATAAACCGGGTCTCCTTTTTTGAAAGTACGCATGGCAGATGTCTTTGGGAGCACAGGAGGCGTACACTCCTGTGCATAACGATACATGAATATACTACCTGACTTATGCATCCGGGAAGGGACGAAGTGCGTTTAGACCTTGTAGCAGTAAGCTTGAACAAATCGCAGGTGCACCACACTGGTGGTACATCTGCGATTTGTGAAAGCCTTTCTGCACAAGGGATAAGTGCAATTCGCCCTGATCCGGCTGCATAAGTCAGGTAATAATGGGGACACTTCAATTCATACTATTTCTGCTTTCCTCAAGTGATACTCCGCAGGGGATCGGGCACTAAGGATGCCCCTGTAAAAATTACAGGGGCTGCATTCAAAGTCCGGTGTCAGGTGGAAATTACTGACCCAGAATGGTGAATTCGATTCTGCGGTTTTCTGCACGCCCGGCTGCAGTACTGTTGTCGGCAACAGGACTGGAATCGCCATTTCCGTAAGTCTCAATGCGGGTTTCGTCAATCTGTTTAGATACGAAATATTCCTTGACCTTTGCTGCTCTGTCTTCTGAAAGCTTCTGGTTGTATTCTGCTTTTCCTACATTATCAGTGTGTCCGTCAATGCGAATCCGAAGGGTCGGGAACTCATTGAGAACAGATACTGCCTGATCGAGCAGTTTGAATGAAGTTGAAAGAATTGCAGAGCTTCCAGTCTTGAAGTTGATACCCTTAATTGCTCCGGTAAACTTCTTCACCTCTTCGGGAACACAACCATCATGGTCTGGTAGTCCGGTTATTTCCGGGCATTTATCATCTTTGTCTGGAACACCATCGCCATCTTTGTCAGGGCAGCCGCTGAATCTTTCAGGTCCGTATTCATCGGGACACTGATCGGACTCATCAGGTATTCCATCATTGTCCCTGTCAAGTACTTGCGGGCAGCCATTATTTGAGGCAACACCACGTTCATCGGGGCAATTGTCCTGGTCATCAGCAATACCATCTCTGTCACGATCGGGACATCCCTTCATCAGAGCTGTGCCAAAGACATTGGGACAATTATCTCTTTCATCTGGAATACCATCATTGTCGCTGTCTATAATAACGACCTTCTTTTTTACTCCAGTTAGAAAGAAGTCTATTCCTGCAGTCAGTTCAAGCTTATTACCCCATCCGGATTTTGTGAAACTTTCGATCAGGTAATCGCGTACTTCAGCACGAATGGCGAGTCGTGGTGCTACAAGCCATCTTAAACCTGCTGATGCGTGCAGTTGACCATCCATATCCTTGTTGAGGTCTCCCCCACGAAGGATGTAGTTGCCTGCACCGATGCCGAAAAATGGTGTAAAATTTTTATTAATAAACTGGTAATACAGATCTGCATCCAATTTGAAGATGGTGTTTTTGCCACCTGCTGTTGAACTGATCGGGAGAATTCCACCTCCAAATTCCAATGCGAGTTGCGGTATGAAATGGTAACCCAGTCGCAATCCGGCTAACGCGGATGATTTCGGCAGAGTAGTGGGGGGATTAGCCCATAAGCCAGGTACATCTCCAAGCTGCCAGTCAGCAAGATTGGGAGAATACCCGCCATAAGCTCCAATGTAGAGACCATGTTTTGGAAATTGTGCCTCTGTGGAATTCGGAAGAACTCCCAGGTAGATCAACAAAAACAGGGGCGCAAAAATTTTAGGAAAAAGTGACTTCATAAGAACAAAACCCCTTCTGATGAATGTAGTGTTGTATAGAGAGTTGGTTATTTCTATCGAAGTTTCCTGATAAAAAATGATAGGCAGAATTTTTCCCTGAAGTGATGCTGATGGTGTAACTTAATTCAAAATAGCTTCAAAAACAAAAAAGTGCAATAAAATCAGTTACCTTTTTCTGAACCCTTTTTCTGCGCACCCGTTGGACGTTACTCGTGAATGATTTGAATACAATTGGAATTGCTTACCAATTTTTCTGGTTGCGTCCCCGATATTAATACATACAAATCCACTTTCTTTTACAACCCGGGCAAGCTCGTTCCATATTTTATCGAGTTCCTGATTCATCTTTTATTGCTTTTACTTTGGGAAGAGTGCGCAGCTTAAGCATGGCGTATCCCC
>CAYLVN010000187.1:0-6855 GCA_964387115.1 uncultured Fibrobacter sp. | reverse complement strand
GCTGGTCAGGAGGGACTTGAACCCCCGACCCGGTGGTTAACAGCCACCTGCTCTGCCGACTGAGCTACTGACCAGTGTATTTCAAATATAGATACAAAAAATATATTACAAAAAAGTGCAAGTCAAATAGTCCGTTGATTCTGTCTGAAAAAAACTATCTGCCCACGGTCCATTTCTTTGAGAATAGTATCCTGCCCTCCTTCCAGACAATAAGATAGAGGCCTGAGCCAATACTGCCCCCTTTATGCAGACGCTGAAGGTCCGCATAATTGAATTCTCTGTCTTTCCCGGAGATTCGGTATACAATTCTGCCTTTAATATCATAAACTGTCAGTTCTTTTAAAGTATGCAGCTCTTTTGCTGCCAGACCGTTGCTGCCCCTCTGGATCTTCCCTGCCACCGATGTCTCATGGAGGGAATCATCGATCATGTAGTAAACCGAATCGGAAGAGGATGCGATGCAGGGGCGAAGGCGCAGTGCGGGGCCTTTTATAGCAGACGCTATGTCATCTTTTGCCCAGATCGTATCTGCCGTTAAATTGTCCATCCGCCAGTTTGAAAGGGATTCTTCACTTATAAATCTGAGATATCCATTGTCAGATATCCAGACAGAATCTGAACCGCTGCTGCTTTTAATAAGCTGAGGTTTTTTCGGCCAGGCGGGCCCTTTCTTTACGGCATCGATCAGGGAGTCGCCTGCAGGAATCCTGTCGTGGAAATCATTCAGGCGCCAGTGATCTATTCTGCTTTGTTTGCTGGAGATTTTGCGCTTTACACCGGCAGGGATTTCGGGTGTACAGGTAATAGATGCCGGGCAGCCGTTTAAGAGTGTTGCGGAGCTGTCCTGAGTATCTAATCCATACGCATAGATTATATGCTCCGAGTTATCCATCAGGGAATAGGGTGTGGGGAGAGTAAACCCGAGACTGCAGTAACCGCGTAGTTCACAGAGGTACTGGCGGCTCTGAGAGGCGGTAAGCTCCACCATGGCACCATTTGCGTTTCCGGTATCTGCGTCAAAATAGAGTCTGACCCTTATTGATTTTTGATTATCATTACGGTCCTGTGCCCATCCGCGGAGTACCTGGCAGTCGGCAGTTTCCAGACGGCCCACGGTGGGTTGATTGACAGTATCCGGCAGATCACTGCCTGGGTTATGGAGCCATCGGTACCAGGAGTGTTCTGAATCTGTCAAATAGGTATAGATACGGTCATACTGGGCTGAAGAGTGTGCGGCAACGTAAGCCTTACCATCTGAAACACGCACCACAAGTGTCGCGTGTGTCGCTTGTCCACTGGAGTTACTGTACATCAGCACATCACCGGCTCTTATTTCAGGCGGGGGAGCTTTCAGTTCACCGATACCAAGGTCGATCCAGCCATGATAAGTCTTGAGGCACTGCTGGAGTTTGTCTGCGCCGATTTCTTCTCTGCCGCAGGGGTATCCCCGGCAAACCCCTCCCTGGTTCAGATCCTCATTACCCCCGGCCAGAACGCATTGCGACACAAAATTGGCACAATCGCCTCCATGTGATGCGTAACCGCAGTAGGATGTGCCCCAGTATGACCAGGGGGAGCAGTCCGTATAGTTACCGCAGGTATGATTGGGGGTCTCCCAGTATTTTTCCGCATAAGCAACCGCATCATCGGGATTGTACCCTTCTGCAATTGTCAGGAAGAGAGATGTTGTGAGCAGGATAGCGGCACAGAAGAGATTGAAGCTCCCGGGAATGGTGTGATTGGTAAAGGTAAAGTTAATCATTTATAAAGAATCTTTCCGGCAGCTTCACGGACCTTCGGGGCGCTGTCGTGAAGATGTGATTTGCGTAAAGCCTCTTGTGCTCTGGAATTACCGGGCCCGAGCCTGGCAAGTGTCTCTAAAGCACGGACCCTGCTCCATTTATCACGGGAACGGAATGCGATCTGCTCAAGGGCATCCACTGCCGGGTTTTCCTCTCCCAGCCGGGCAAGTGTTCCGGCGATCGTGATTTTCCTGTTTTCATTCAGATCATTGTATTGAAGAGCCTCTCTTAATGCCTGAAGAGCATCTTTGTCACCGATCTCACCCAGCGCCCACGCCACACAGTCCAGGCATGCGGTGCCTGTCATGTCTCGACGGAATCTGGGGTCTTTGTAGGCGTTAAGAAGCACATTGCGGCCGGCTTTTTTTTCTCCGAAAGAGACAAGAGTTATCGCTGCCTGCACCCGCACGGGGTGACTGACAGAAGAGAGAAGTCCTGTGATATATGAGATGTTTTCGTATGCTTCAGCGTCACTCATACTGCTTGTCGCAATGAGAGTTTTGATTGTAACGATCGCAGCCGGTCCGGTTTCATCCACAGGAGCATTGTTGAGAATTCCCTTTGCCGCTTTAAGTGCCCGTCCGATATTCGGGCCGTCACTGTAGCCAAGCCGCTCCAGCGCTTCACGCACCAGTCCGGGATCACCCTTGTTTACCTTGAGGTAGTTGAGCCAGTAATCAAAAGTACGTGCGACTTCTGTCTGTTTGGCCCGTACCCTCTCCGCAGCTTCGCCATCGGGAGGTACTTGACGGAAAAGATCGGTGTTTTTCCCGCCGACTATTATGTGACGGAATTTTCCTTCACCGGCAATTTCAAAGACTTCTGCATTGAGGTATATGAATGAGAGCAGAATAATTAAACAGAGATTTTTTATCATCAGAGAGAGTCCTTGGGACTGGAGATGAATTGAATTTATATGATCTCCGGGTCCTTTGGGAAAAATAGGTACTGCCAGGGGGAGGGATGCAAGGGAGTTGATTTACGATTGAATCGCCCAATGGATCGCTTTTGAATTTTCCTGTACCCGGGGTAAGGAGCTCCGGGCCATAATGAGTTTGTGCCTTCAGTACCGGGAGATAAAAAGAGATTTCTTCGGTGGATTCTGACACCCCCGGACTTGCCCGCAGCCACATATAATCCTATTTTCATCTGTGGAACCTGGATGATTAAGAAATAAAATCCTTTAGTAAAGATTGGGGCTGAATGAAAACTGGAACAATAAAAATAATGCTGCTGATCTGTTTCATGCAGTCAGTCTGTTTTGCTCATGATAACACTGAACTGGTTGACAGGCCCTGTATTGTGCAGTCAGTGACCGAGTCATCTGCGATTGTCAAATGGAGGTGGATAAAGCCGCTTCCCTGCAGGCTTGTCTACGGTACATCGGTTGAATATGGTGACACTATCGATGGCAAGAGCGGAATAGAGATGGAGGTATTAATCAGCGGACTCAAAGCATCTACTGTTTACTACTACAATCTGATGCTGTACGGTGCCCCGGTTTTCCTGGATAGAGAGGAGTACCGCTTTGTGACTTCTCCATCGGGTGTGCAAGATCCGGTTGTCTTTGCGGCAATCGGAGAAACTCGCGGAGGAGGCGGAAAATATAACTACGAAGCTGATCACAGGAGTGTGATCGAGAGTATAGTAAGGTATTCAAACCCGAATCTGCTCATTCATACCGGAAATCTTGGTGACAAGGATGATGAAGAGGGGTGGAGGAGGTTTTTTTTCGGGGAGAGAAATCTTCTGCGACAATGCCCGATCTACCCTGTACGGGGTGATAATGATTGGAGTGCCGGTGAGTTCCGGAGCAACTTTGCGTTTCCTGTACCTGAGACTCCGGGACTGCCGCTCTGTTACTCTTTTACCCTGGGGCCTGTATACTTTATCAACCTGGACATTTCTTATGCACAACCTGACAACTATTACCGGGAGGCTATCGGTCCGGGAACTTTGCAGTATAAATGGCTCACAGATGAGCTGCGGTCACAAAAGCGGGCAGGATACAGGTTTACCGTTGTGACTTTTCAATGTCCCCTTTTCCCGCTTCATCAGGACAGCAGCAGTCTCACGGAGATACTATATCCGCTTCTGGAGCAGAATCATGTTGATATGGTGCTGAATGGCGGATATCGTGAGTTTATTTACATGAACCGCAACAGTATTCATTGCTTTGTTACCGGCGGGGGTGGTGCGGTTCTGGAAAAAGCATCGGAGACAGATGAAGATGTAAAGTACTCCCGCTCCGTTTTTCATCATCTGCGGTTCAAGGCAGGTTTTGATCAACTGTCAGTAGAAGCGGTTGACACAACCGGAGAGGTATTCTTTACTCAGATAATCAGTGCATTTAAAGAGAAACAACCACAACCGCAACAGCAGGAACAAGAACAAAAAGAGTTGAAACCGGCGGTCAGCCAGACTTCATCTGAGAAAAAGATTCCCATGGCTGTTGCTATTGCAGGTGGATTCTGTGTGATTCTGGTTTCCAGCCTGATTATTATCAGTAAAAGAAAAAAGTGATCAGGAGCCCGGGATCAACTGTGTTACATGTCTCTGAACACGGATCAGGAATTCGCTTAATGAAAAGAGCGGTTTTTTGAAGAACGGGAGCTCTGATCTGCACTCGCTGCTTTTTGCGAATCGTAATACTTCCGGGAACGATTCCAGTGCTAAAATTCCTGCTGTCAGAGTTTCCTCTCTGTCCGGAAAGAACCTTTTAAGTACAGACAGGAAGATCTCATTAAAACGCAGCCCTGAAAGCAGAAGCCCTGTTTCCAGCCACGCCCAGATTCTCAGTGATTGAAGAACAGAAGCCCGGATTCCCTCGTTTGTCAAAAAGTCAGTCCAGCTCAGGCGCGTACCGAAAGAAAAGAATGAATACATGCAGAAGACAAACAGGAAAAGCGGCCAGAACCTTGCCGGATAGAGAAGCGGTTTGAAAGATCGTCTTGCCAGAGATGCGGTGATGGTTATTAAAAGAGCCATTATAGAGAGGACTGTGATGTCTTGAACAAGAAGCATTGAGATGCAGAACGCAAGAAGGGCCAGCGATCCAGCTGCATGTTTGAAGGTAAAGCCTTTGAAGCTTATTCTGCTATTAGCAGCTGCGTTGAATTCTTCTGAATTGAGAATCTGCCGGAACGCAGGCACCAGAAACCCCACAGCGCTTCCAAAGAGTACAGATGCTGCAATCATGAAGGGAATCTGGTAGAAGACAGAGAGGTTCTTCACTACCAGAAAGTAAACAGCAGTAAGCTGTCCGGCATTGTGGAAAATCGCTCCGATAATGCCTATTCCCACAGTGCCTGTGATACCGCGTTTTCCGGACACTTTCCAGGTGAAGCCCATCGCAAGGGTGGCCAGTATTCCTCCGCTGAGGCTTAAAGAGAGTGTCAGGAATGAAAAACCGAAATAGAAGCCTGAGATCCATGATCTTAGTATTGTGTAAAGTACTGCATCTGCTGTGCCGTATTTTATTATCCAGATTATCGTAATGCAGTTTGCCAGACCAGGCTTGAGCCATGGGAAAAACGGCAGCCTTGGAATGAAAAACTCCAGCGCGTTTAATGCAACGGCGACAAGGAGCCAGACCGCTTTGCGGGTGCATTCAGAAGATGTGGAAGACTCATTGCGCAATTGCATCGTACACTTTCTTTTCGGATGCTTTAATTGAGATCAAAACATGATTGGGCACACAAACGATCTGACTTCCGGTGTGGTTTACAGAACCGGAGAACCTGCAGAGCTGGTGGGGACAGCTTGAGCGCTGTACTGAAACGGCACCGTCTTTTATCTCGATTATCATCGGCCCGTAAATACCCTGCACCTCCAGACTCCTGTTTTCATCAAGCGGGTATTCTGCAATAACCCTGTTTCCTTTCTGGATAGTCACACTGCCCGGAGCCATGCTTCTCAGCAGAGGAAAGGTAAAGACTGCTCCGGCAAGCAGGATAACTATCAGTAATGCATCTGTCCAGGTGAACCGTTTCATCAAAATCAAATCTTGATACTATTTTTATCTAATGGTATAGTTATGATTACGTTTTAAGACATAAATCATTACAAATATACGGTATGCGAAAATGGACTCAGTAATCATCAGATCTCAGTCAGTAATCAGAAAGACAAAGAATACCCGGATGGTATTCGGGAGAATTGTACTGGATATCTCAGCGGTTTTATTGCTTGCGCTCTGGCTATGCACCAGAATTCTTCATCTTTTCTGAGATCCTCTGCGTGATTATGGCTTTTGCATAGTATCTGTATTTGTGTGTTGCCAATCCCACATAAGAAGAGATGCCTTCCAGATTCCATAATTTGTAAATAGCCAGTTTCCCCTGGGTGATATCAAACCGCCCGATCCGGTAACTGTGGCTTGCTTTTATTCCTGTGAGCCGCTCAAACTCAGAGGCCAGTGAATCGGCGAGGGGTCTGATGAATTGATCCAGTGAATCAAGTGAACCGGTTTTACTTTCCAGCTCGTATTTGCAGTAATTTCCCTCTTTGTTCAGGAAAAAAGCGACTTTGACATCTATATTCCCGAATCTGGCCTGTTTGCAGTAAAGGTAATCCTTTTCATCAATCAGTTTCATCCCGGTCTTTGCCGCCATAATGTTCAGGCACCTTTTGGGTATTCCAAAAGGTATGCCGCGGAAGTCTGCTGAAGAAGACTTTACCTTTGATACTTCCTGACTTACATAAACCGATTCCGCTCTTATCTCCGCGTTCAATCTTTCCTGAAGATCTAAAAATCTGGAGATCTCCTGCTTTTGAAGATCGTGTTTCTTTTTCCATGAAATGATATCGCAGGGATAAACAGTTCCAGGCATTGTGCCTGTTTCTTTGTAGAATTGAGCGGTAATCGATTTAAAATCACTTGACCCCACTATGGTGTCGATTTCCTTTTTCCAGGTGATCACTTTTTCAGGTTGTCCGCCCACAATCAGGAAATTGATCCTCGGAAACTGCGGGATCAATTTGAGCAGCAGATCCATGCCCCGGCCGCTGTAGAAATGTCCGGTATAACCTACCGTGATACCTTCCTTCAAAC
>CAYLVN010000186.1:4954-6856 GCA_964387115.1 uncultured Fibrobacter sp. | reverse complement strand
CTTTTAACGTCAATAGTAAAGTCCGGAAATATTAATTTCTCAAATATTTCGGGCTCTATAAAATTGAGGATCTCCCGAGGATTGAGGAGTTTGAGGCAATTGCCCGCGAGAAAATCCAGGATTTCTCAATAGAAGAGCTGCAGGCTCAGGAAAATGTGCCTGTTGCAGATCAGGAATCTCAGGAACAGTCATCAACTGAGGAACCCGCGACCGGGTCCGCTCCGGAAGCAACGTCTGTATTTGAGATCCAGTTGCCCCCTGAACAGGAGAAGACCGCTGTTGAGGAGAATAAAGCTGAGGCTCTACCGGAAGAGGATGCAGGAGTAAATGAAGCACAGGAACCGGAAGCTGTTTTCGAAGAAAAAACTGAAGTAAAAGAAGAAACTGTTGAAGAACAATCTGTCGATTCAGAAGACGAAACGGCTGAGTTTGCAGTAGAATCAGAGGAAACTGAGAAAGCAGAAATTCAGGTTGATTCACAGGAGCTCTCCTTTGAGGAGCAGGAAGCAGAACTTGAGATATCAGATCTTTCTGTAGAAGCTTCCAGTGCTGAGAAAAATCCCGTACAAAATGATAGCGAATCAGAATTTGAAATCGAGACTAAAGAAGTCATTACTGCAGAGATGGAAGAACTAAAGGAAAAAGCCTCTGAAGCGGAAAGAAAATCTCAGGTTCAGATTACTGAAACAGATGATGAGGCATTTCTGGACATCGCTATCCAGGAAAAGGAAACTGCAGAGGATGGTCTGGATGAGCCCGGAATGGAGAAAAAGGGCTTTTTTCAGAGGCTTAAGAAGAAAAAAGCAGACCCGGATGAAATAGACCTATGAACCAGATCGCTCCCGGCGATACGAATCCCGAGAATCCCGGGCGGAGTGATCTCACTCCGCTCATGCGTCAATACTGCGAAATAAAGTCGCGGAACCCCGATACGGTTCTTTTATACCGCATGGGCGATTTCTACGAGATGTTTAACGAAGATGCCAGGATTGCTTCGAAGGTACTTGGCATTACTCTCACAAGCAGAAATCATGGCGGTGCAGAGAATGTACCATTGGCCGGTTTTCCGCATCATGCTCTTGAACGCTATGCAAACCGTCTGGTGAAAGCCGGGCACAAGATCGCCATCTGTGAACAGACTGAAGATCCCAAGCTGGCTAAGGGTCTTGTTAAGCGGGACATCGTTGAAATAATCACTGCCGGGACCGCCACGGAAGACAGTTTTATCGAAGAGAAAGCCAACAATTTTATCGTAAGCTTTCATCCTGAAGGTGACCGGGTGGGTGTAGCGGTCTGTGATTTGTCAACAGGGCTGTTTCAGCTGGAGGAGATTGGCAAAGAGGATGTTGAAAATGAAATCGTGCGGCTCGATCCCTCCGAAATCCTTCTCTCCGATATTGAGGAGCACCCCCTTATTGATGTTGTGCGTAACTGCAGCAGATCGGTTGTGCTCTCAAAGTATGATGCCTGGAAGTTTTCATATGATAATGCCTGTGATGCCATAAAAGGGCATTTTAACATCGTATCGGTGCAGGGGCTCGGACTTGAAGGCTATAATCAGGGCGTAAGCGCTGCCGGTGCGCTGCTTCTTTACTTAAAGGAACAGAAGAAAAATGATCTTCAGCATATCTCTGCTATTGTTCCGCGCTCACTTTCAGAATTCGCTGAGCTTGATCCTGCCACTATCCGCAACTTAGAGCTGCTTAAACCTCTTCAGAGCGATGATACAGGCGGGACACTGATCTCTATCCTTGACAAAACAAGTACTTCCATGGGGGCGCGGCTCCTGAAACGCTGGGTGATAAATCCGCTTAAAAATCCCGCATCCATCACCGAGCGGCTCAACTCTGTGGAGTTTTTCAAAAAAGAGGGCGGGAGCGGGAAAAACGACATAGCCGTTCT
>CAYLVN010000186.1:4066-4944 GCA_964387115.1 uncultured Fibrobacter sp. | reverse complement strand
AGAGGTGAGATTGAGCTCCTTTTAAAAAGGGTGGCTGACATGGAGAGACTTATCAGCCGCATCTCTTTTGAAAGGGCAAACGCGCGTGATCTGTGCGCCCTGAAAAACTCTTTTCAGGTATTTCCCAGGATTATCAAGGTGTTATCTGAAATCGACATACCTCTGTTGAAGGCAAATCTTGATTCACTGAGGGGTTTTGATCCTCTGGCAGAGAGAATCGATGCCGCAATTGTCGACAGCCCTCCCTTGTCGATACGGGAAGGCGGTATGATAAAAGCCGGTGTCAATGCCGAGCTTGATGAAATCAGGAACGCATCGGTAAATGGCAAACAGTGGATAGCAAAGCTTCAGGAAAGTGAGCGGGAGCGCACCGGGATTTCCTCGCTGAAAGTCGGGTTCAACAAGGTTTTTGGATACTTTATTGAGATCTCAAAATCCAATCTGGAAGCGGTCCCGGCTGATTACATCCGCAAGCAGACTCTTGTCAATGGAGAACGGTTTATTACGCCGGAGCTCAAGGATATGGAGTCTAAGATTCTGGGTGCAGAGGAGAGGCTCTCAAGCCTTGAATACGAGATTTTTACCGCGCTGAGAAAAGAGATCGCGGCTCAGTGCACCAGAATTCAAGGCGCGGCTCTGGCTATCGCTACCCTCGATGTTTTTATTTCTCTGGGGAGGATTGCATCCGAATATCAGTACTGCAGACCCATTCTGGCTCTGGGAGGGGATCTGGTGATCAAAGACGGGCGGCATCCTGTCGTGGAGCAGATGAGTTCTGCGGGGCAGTTTATTCCAAATGATCTTGAGCTCATTAAAAAAGATTCCCAGATTCTGCTTATTACCGGTCCCAATATGGCAGGAAAGTCTACTTTTTTGAG
>CAYLVN010000186.1:0-4056 GCA_964387115.1 uncultured Fibrobacter sp. | reverse complement strand
ATACTTAAGACAAGTAGCACTAATTTCATTAATGGCTCAGATTGGCTCTTTTGTACCGGCATCGTTTGCACAGATCAGCATAGTGGATAAGTTTTTTACCCGGGTGGGGGCTTCTGACAGGCTCTCCAGGGGACAGAGTACGTTTCTGGTCGAGATGATTGAGGTAGCTAATATATTGAACAACGCCACCGATGATAGTTTGATACTGCTTGATGAGGTAGGGAGGGGAACCTCTACTTTTGACGGGATAAGTATCGCCTGGGCGGTTGCGGAGTATCTTCATGAGACAAGCGGGAAACGGGGACGCACTCTTTTTGCCACCCACTACCACGAGCTTGCCGAGATGTCAATTCTTTATCCGAGGATAAAGAATTTCCATATAAAGGTAAAAGAGTGGAATGATCAGATTATTTTCCTGCGTAAGATTGATGCGGGCAGCTGTGATCACTCTTACGGAATCCAGGTAGCTCGACTTGCCGGCATTCCGCGGAAAGTGATTATAAGGGCAAGGGAGATTCTCGCCAACCTGGAAAACATGGAGCTTACCCCCGACCACAAACCGGTTCTTGCCAGGCACCACGAGGAGAGAAACAGGATGGATCAGGTTGAGCTTTTCTCAACCGGTGTACAGATGAATGCCATAGATTCTGCCTACCTGGAGCTCATCGAGCAGATTCGGGCTGTAGATGTAAACAGCCTTACCCCTATAAACGCATTGAACATACTTGCGGAGATGAAGAAAAAGGCGCAGGGGTTGTAATTCGCAAGTTACAAGTCACAAGTCACAAGTCACAAGTCACAAGTCGCAAGACACAAGACACAAGTAACAAGACAGAGTAACAAGTAAAGAATAAAGAGCTTAAGTATACGACTTGTTACTTTCGGCCTGTCAAATAAACAGATTATACCCTGAGTTATCCGCCACATTCAAATAAGATGCAACGCCGCCCAACTCGACACCATCGATGAGCTCCTCTTTTTTGATTCCCATAATGTCCATTGACATGGTGCAGGCAACCAGACGGACACCGTTTCGAAGGGCTTCATCAATGAGAACCTGAAGAGAGTAGACATTCTTCTTCTTCATGATGTGGCGGATCATCCTGGCACCCATTCCTCCCATATTCATTCTGGAAAGGGAGAGCTTTGAGGGCCCCCTGGGCATCATCATGCCAAACATTTTTTCCACAAGAGTCTTCTTTACTTTGACATTATGGGGTTTCCTGAGCAGGTTAAGGCCCCAGAATGTAAAGAACAGTGTTACACTGCTTCCCATGGAGGCCGCGCCGTTTGCGATTATAAATGCGGCAACCATTTTATCGAAATCATTTGAAAAGATAACCATCGTTTTACTTGAGCGCATATCCCGGGGAAGGCTGCATTTATCCGTGTTTCCACCTTTGCGGACAGTTGCTTTGTAAGTGCCTTTATCAATGTTCATCTGAAGGAGTGTATTTCCGGTTCGTTTGCACCATGAGGGGATATCGGCTGCAAATCCCGGGTCAGTAGCGCAGATCTCGACAGTTTCGTTCTCAAGAACCTGGTCAAGACCGCTTTTGAGTTTCATGACCGGGCCGGGGCATTGAAGCCCGCAGGCATCGATTACCAGTTTAACCGCACTGTCCACTGATGAGGATACTGGTGTGCCGTCATCATGTGTGTCCTGTATAGAACCCGTATTTATTGTCTCCACAGTTTCCTCCTTAGGAAAAAAAGCGGAGTAAGTTCTGTAGCCTCCTGAAAGGTTTTTTGCCAGAAATCCGTTCTGAAGAAGAATGCGCGTTGCCAGATGTCCCCTGAGCCCCACCTGACAATATGCTGCCACAGGTCTGGTTTTGTCAATCTCAGAGAGCCTGTTCCGGAGCTCATCGATTGGTATATTTATCGATCCATCGATTGTCCCCTGCTCAAATTCCTGCTTTGTCCTTACGTCAAGCAGTGTGTATCCCTCGTCTTTAAGCCGGGAAATCTCTTCAGCATAGCAGACCGGAGTCAGCCCGCTGAGGATATTCTGTGCCGTAAAGCCGGCGATATTAACCGGATCCTTGGCGCTTCCATAGGGCGGGGCATAGGCAAGTTCCAGTTCAGTGAGATCATTAACCGTGAGTTTATGTCTGACTGCAACAGAAAGCACGTCTATTCTCTTATCGACCCCGTCGTTACCCATTGCCTGGGCACCCAGTACTCTGCCGTCTTCAGGCGAGAAGAGAAGCTTTATTGATACCGGGGTTGCTCCGGGATAATAGGATGCATGGCTGGCTGAATGTGTATAGGATTTAAGGTAGGGTATGCTTTTTGCCTTGGCGGTTTTCTCATTGATACCAGTGACCCCTGCTGTCAGATCAAAAATCTTGCATACTGATGTGCCCTGGGTGTTGGCGTACTTTACATTGCGACCTGCTATATGATCTGCAACCAGTCGCCCCTGTCTGTTTGCGGGGCCGGCCAGAGGAATGTGCGTCTTAGCGCCCGTGACGTAATCTGTAACCTCTACGGCATCACCCACAGCATATATGTTTTCGACACTGGTGTGCATGTGCTGGTCAACGATGATTGCACCTCTGGAGTTCAGCTCAATTCCTGATCCTGCCAGAAAGCCGGTGTCGGGACGTACTCCTATGGCAAGGAGCACAAGATCGGCAGTCAATGAGCGCCCGCTGTTGAGGTCAATCTGAACTTTCCCGGTTCCGGTATCGCTGAATCTATTCGCACCATCACTTGTAAATACTTTCACTCCGTTAAGGCGGAGCTGCTGGGTGACTGAGGCGGCCATTTCCGGATCAGCCGGGGCAAAAACCTGATCGAGTGTCTCAACGAGTGTAACGCTGACTCCCCGGTGTTTAAGAGCCTCGGCCATTTCAAGACCGATAAACCCGCCCCCAACTACAACAGCATCCCTTACCTGACTGGCATCGACCAGTTTTTTAATCCTGTCCATATCAGGAATATTACGTAAAGTGACAATTCTCTGATTGTCAATTCCATCGATCGGGGGACGCACGGGGCCTGCTCCGGGCGAGAGAACAAGATAATCATAAGATTCCTGATAGTTATTTACTCTGTTTTTAACAGTAACATTTTTGTTTTTTGTATCAACTGATACAATTTCAGATCCAGTTCTGACATCGACTCTGAAACGGGTGGAGAAGCTCTCAGGGGTCTGGATAATAAGGTTCTGGCGTTCTTTGATAGTTTCTCCTATATGGTAGGGAAGCCCACAATTGGCAAAAGAGATAAAATCCCCCCTTTCGAAAAGCACGATTTCTGCCGATTCATCAAGACGGCGCATCCTGGCGGCAAAACTCGCTCCACCTGCAACTCCCCCTACAATCAGTATCTTTTTCATTCCGGCTCCTGAAAAACAAAAAAACAGTAGTTACCTATTAGTATGATACGTCTTTACCCGACAGGATATTTCCCTTTACATAAAATAAGCTGTCATAAAATCAACGGTTCATCGGGCAGCTCATTTTTTTTGTCCGAAGTACCGGGGTAATGCTTTTGAAGCAAAGAGTTTACTTCTTTTATGCCCCTAAGCACACCATCGCTGAACAGCTTCTTTCTGAAGCACTCTTCCATGTCTTTACAGATATTTTCCCACTCTGCAGAAGAAACTTTGCTGTTTATCCCCCGGTCAGCAACTATTTCCACATCATTGTCGGCCAGGAGAAGATATATAAGTACGCCGTTATTGGCTTCGGTGTCCCAGATACGCATCTCTGAGAAAACCTGCAGGGCACGTTCTCTGGCCTGCACCCCCCTTACAAGAGAAAAGAAGTCGAGCGCATTTTCAACAGCAAACCGAATCTCTCCGTTGTGCAGTTTTTCGCATTCGGCAATAGTTTGCGAAATGGAATTTAACAGTGTAACCGGAAAAAGACGGCGCACTGTAAGTTCACTTATCCAGAGGTGTTTGAGAACTCTTTTCAGTCGCATCTGAACTCCTGTTTTTCACTCACCATCTTCCCGATGCACCTCCACCGCCAAACCGCCCGCCGCCTCCGCTGAAGCCGCCTCCGGATCCTCCTCCAAACCCTCCTCCAAACCCTCCCCTGC
>CAYLVN010000185.1:370-6868 GCA_964387115.1 uncultured Fibrobacter sp. | reverse complement strand
ATCTCTGCACACCTGGCCATCTGTCTGGATGTAGTTACAAGCAGGGCCGAGAGTCCAACCGCATCGGGTTTCTCGTTACGCACGGCCATTACGATTGTTTCTACAGAAATCCCTTTTCCCAGATCTATTACATTGAAGCCCTGATTTTTAAGAATCGAGGCGACCAGGTTTTTCCCAATATCATGCACGTCGCCGTAAACAGTGGCAAGGAGCAATTTGCTTTTTGCTGCGCTGTTTTCACCTTTAAGATACGGCTCAAGAATGCTTACCGATTCTTTCATTACTTCTGCTGCCTGAAGTACAAAAGGCAGGATTATTTCACCGCTTGACATCTTATCCCCGACTTCACTCATCGCAGGAAGGAGTATTTTGTTGAGGATATCACGGGCGCTCATTGTTTTGAGCAGTTCTTCAATGATACCTGACAGGTTGCGCCGGTCGCGGTTCAGGATGGAGTCATGGAGCCTTTTCTCAGGTGAAAGCTGTGTTTCTTTCGGGGCTGTTTCCAGTACCTGTTTTTTTGGCTCTTTTTGATCAAAAAAGGACAGAAGCTCATTTAGAGCATCGGGATTCTTATTAAAAAGCAGTGCATCGGCACATTGTCTCGATCGCGCATCAAGTCTGGAGGGATCATACAGGTGCATTGGATTGAATATCGCAGCGTCAAGGCCTGTTTGTCCGGCGTGAAAGAGAAGCATCTGGTTGAGGAGTCTGCGGGCATTGGGCTTCAGTCCGAATGAGACATTACTTACACCCATGACAGTCCTTACACCGGGCATCTCCTGTTTGATTCTTCTGATTGCCTCAAGACTCTGCAGTGCTGCATCAGCGGAGTCGGGGTCACCAGTCGCAAGAGTGAATACCAGCGTATCGATATAGAGGTAGTGTTCAGGTAATCCGTATTTACCGCAGGCCAGATCTCTTAGTTTACGGGCAACAGACAGTTTACGTTCGACTGTCTTTGCCATCCCTTCATCATCTATTGTCAAAGCAATTACAGGACAGCCGTATTCACGGGCGAGTTCCAGTATTTTCTCTGCTCTGGCACCACCATCTTCAAGGTTTATGGAATTGAGCATCACAGAACCGGCATTAGCCTGCAGAGCGGTTTTCATCGTTGACGGGTCTGTGGTATCGATACAGAAAGGCGTCTCGATGCGGTCATTTAGAAAACTGACCAGTTTGCTCATCGTTTCAGCTTCGTTATCCCGTTCTGTTATTGCTACACACAAATCGACCAGTGTGGCACCGCATTTTTGCTGCTCCAGGGCAATCTGTGCCAGCTCAGGGTAATTTTCAGCAATCACCAGTTCTTTTGTTTTCTTTGATCCCTGGGTATTAAGCCGTTCTCCGATTATCAATGGCCTTCTTACTTCTTCCAGATCAACTCCGCCTATTGAAGTAGATACCCAGCATGATTTTTCCGGTTTTATCCGCGGTCTGGTTTCCTTACCTTTTAATCTTCTGGCAAGTGCGGCTATGTGTTGGGGACCCGTACCGCAACATCCACCGACTACTTCCAGACCTTCATCAGTCACAAGTGGAACAAGAACATCAGCAAACTCCTCAGGACCCATATCGTAAACAGCATTTCCATCTACGTTTCGGGGGGCTCCGGCATTAGGAAGAGCTGAGACAGGAAAAGGGGATAGACGGAGGAGTTCTCTAATAACCGGCAGAACCTCATCGGGACCGGTTCCACAGTTAAGGCCTATCACAGAGGGTTCCAGACTGGCTACGGCACCCAGAAAGGCAGTAATTCCGCTTCCAAGTAGCATTCTGCCGGATGAATCGACGGTGATCTGGACCTGTATCGGAACTGAAATGCCCTTTCTTTTTATGAGGCGCCTGATTCCATACAGTGCGGCTCTTACTTCCAGAAGGTCCTGGGATGTCTCCAGAAGCAGAATATCTGCGCCGCCATCAAGGAGACCCTCAGCCTGTTCCTGGAATATTGAGGCGAGCTGATCGAAGTCGGGTCCTTTCAGTTGTTCATCTTTAGAAGAGGGGAGGAATCCGGTGGGGCCCATGGACCCGCACACAAAAAGCGGCCGGTCTGTTTTAAACTGATCCACTGCCCGGCGGGCAATCTGCGCCCCGGCTTTATTTATTTCATAGACTCTCTTCTCCAGGCCATATTCGCGTAGTTTTGGTGTACTTCCACCAAAAGTGTTTGTTTCAACTACATTGGCTCCGGCATTCAGATATTCTTTATGAATTGAAAGAATCGTTCCCGGGCAGTTAAGATTCAGAATTTCATTGCATCCCGGGGCATCACCGAAGCATTCCGGTGAAAGAGAGTGCTTCTGGATTTGAGTTCCAAACGCGCCGTCAAATATTACCGGCACTCCATCCTTAATAAGCTTCAGGTACAGGCTGTTCATTGCTCTCCTTTATAAAAATAGAAAATACTTAATAGCAGGCTGGAAGTGATAAACCATGTCTATTCCAGCTCTGTGGATTTCACCTCAGAGATGACTCAGAAAATTTCCATAGGTGGATTTAACGAGTCAGGTCAATGTTTCACCCCTGAGGTGACTTTGGGAGTCTGTGAAGTTGAGTCACTATGTCACCTTGTATGTTTAAATCTTGGTAAAAAATCATATTAGATCCGTTAGTGAGGGGGTAATCACCTCCGGGGTGAAACAGTGACTTAAATAACAATGTTACCTCTGGGGTGAGACAGTTACTTAACATGTTAAATCACTAATTCACCTCCGGGGTGAAACAGTGACTTAAATAACAATGTTACCTCCTCTGGGGTGAGGCTGTTACTTAACACGTTAAATCATTAATTCAGAGATGATTTTATGAATTTGCATTGTCACTTTTTCATCCCAGATGAAATCGGAACTTTGGATCTTGTCACTAAATCATCTCTGGGGTGGACACGACAGGTCACATGTCGCATATCACATGGTACAGAGAACAAGAGACGCCTTCAATTTGAGACCAATTAATCGGTCTGTCTTGCCTGTTCCGCCAATTAAACACCAAGTTCCGGCGTAATGTATATTCTATTCCCTTCCGGAAAAATATGGAAACGATAATACTTCTTACAATATCAAATATCTTCATGACTTTTGCCTGGTACGGGCATTTAAGGTACAAAAATTCGCCGCTGTGGATCGTAATTATTGTCAGTTGGCTTATCGCATTTTTAGAATACTGCTTTCAGGTGCCTGCTAACAGGCTGGGGCATGGAAAATTCAATGCAGCACAATTAAAGACTATTCAGGAGGTAATCACACTGATAGTCTTTTCAGTTTTTTCAGTCCTTTATCTTCATGAAGAATTCAAGTGGAACTATGCTGTTGCATTCCTTATGATGATTGGTGCCGTGTATTTCATCTTCAAATGATTCCATAAAGCTGCAATTCAGGTATTAAAACGGACAAAACTGGTGAATACCACTATCAGATTACAACTCAGACAAGAACGGCTCCTGGGGAGTAATTCCCAGGACTACTATCCATGGGCAGGATGGATTATCAGGACAATTAATCTCTGCCTGGGGGTAGTCAGTTTTGCGGCTTTGACCAGTCTTATCCTCCAGTATGGGTTTTACCTCTCAGAGGGGTTTATTGCTTCGCTTAACCGGATCGATCTGGTAGTAGTGCAGTTTTATCTCTGGCAGTTTGTTCTGAAAACAGCGCTGAGTCGTTCAAAATGGAAATTTCTCAGCCGGAGATGGTTTGAAGCGGGCCTGGCGCTCCTGATTTTGTTTGAGACAGCGCTGATTATCCGTTTTGTTGGAATAGATCTGGTAAGCAGATACTTCGTAGATGTAAACGTAACAGCCATAACCGAGGTTTATATTGGACTGGCTCAGATTCTTATAATCCTTAACATCATTACTGAGGGAATAAAGTACAACACTAAAGTAGCGTCACTGAAATTTCACCCTTCTCAGACCCTTCTTCTAAGCTTTCTGATAGTTATTCTGGCGGGCACAGGTTTACTGATGCTTCCCAGGGCTACTCCCGGCAACATCTCGATGAATTTTCTTGATGCGCTTTTTACTGCCACCAGTGCTACTTGTGTAACAGGGCTGGTTGTTGTAGATACCGGCACCTATTTCACAACATTCGGACAGATAATCATCCTGGGGCTGATTCAAATCGGAGGGCTTGGTTTAATGACACTCTCCAGCTTTCTAGCCATATTTTTCGGCCAGGGAGTGGGGATCAGAGAGCGGGTTGTACTTCATCAAATGATGAATATCGAACGAATCGGCTCTATTACATCTCTGCTTCGCAGCGCAGTGTTAATTACCCTGGGGATTGAGGCTGCCGGAGCCTTTGTGCTTATGTTCTTATGGGCGGACCAGGGGTGGACCATCGGTCAATTGGTCTACAGATCGGTTTTTCATTCTATTTCTGCATTCTGCAATGCCGGTTTCTCTACATTCAGCGCAAGCCTGGTTCCGTTCCAGAATGATCCCGGAGTGCTTTTGTGCATCTCTGCTCTGGTGGTGTTGGGTGGACTCGGGTTTATGGTGTTGATGGATCTTACGGGAGCAGTTAAAAATATGCAAAGCTCCCAGAGATACAGGCTGAGTATTCAGAGCAGGATGGTCCTGATCATCAGTATAATACTGATGTTTGGTGGTTTTGCAGTCCTGCTGTTACTTGATAATAGCAACGAAGGCTTTCTCAGGATTTTAACAGCATTTTTTAATTCTGTAACGGCCCGTAGCGGCGGGTTTAATACCGTGGATATGGCTTCTTTAAATGTTCCATCTGCCTTGATTTTGATAATGCTGATGTTTATCGGGGCATCACCCGGTTCCACCGGTGGCGGAATAAAGACGACCACTCTGGGAGTCTTGTGGGCGAGCATAATTTCCATAATAACAGGGCAGAATCGTATAATAATTTTTAAACGCCGGTTGCCGTTTCTTGTACTTAACCGTGCGCTTGTGGTATTTGCGTTTTCAGTGATGTTTTTAGCTATAGTGATCTTTTTATTGAGCATTACTGAAAATGCAAGAGGAATTGACATCGTATTTGAAGCTGTCTCGGCATTCGGCACTGTAGGTCTATCAAGAGGACTCACTCCTTATTTGTCGGTTGCCGGTAAAATAGTAATAGTTGTCTCGATGTTTATCGGGAGGCTTGGGGCTCTTACTCTGGCTTTTGCCATCACTGCTTCAAATGAGCAACCCGCCAAGAGGATCGAGTACCCGTCTGAATCGGTTATGATTGGGTAATACCGGAGGAATAGATGGATAAATTTATAATTGTCGGGCTTGGAGTATTTGGCCGGTCGCTGGCTGAAAACCTTATTCAAAAAGGGACGGAAGTAATAGCTGTCGATAAGAATATGGAGCTCATCGAAGAGGTTCGGGATCTTGTTACTTATGCAGTTTGTATGGACAGTACAGATGAGAAATCTCTTGAATCTCTGGGGCTAAAGGATGTCGATGTGGGAATCGTCTGCATTGGGGAGGACTTCGAGGCAAATCTTCTTACATCCGTGCTTTTGAAACATAACGGGGTAAAGAAAGTGATTTCACGGGCTTCTGATCCGCTGCATATTAAAATTCTTAAAGCTGTAGGCATTGATCAGATAGTCACTCCCGGAGTGGAAGCAGCGGAGAAGCTTGCGTACGGGCTTATTCACAAAAGTCTTCTTGATATCAGTTATATAAGCGAGACTACCGCAGCGGCAAAAATCAGTATTCCTCCAAGCTTTGCAGGCAAGACCCTTGGCAAACTGAATCTTCGTGCCCGGTTCGGGATAAACGTAGTCGCAATCCACCGCATGGTTGAGGTACAGGGGAAAGAAGGATCTGAGGAGGTTGAGAAAGTAATAAGCAATATTCCCGGTGCCGATACCGTAATTGAATCAAATGACATACTGGTTGTTATCGGCGAGACTGAGAATCTCGACAAGGTGATGAGAACACTGTAATTATTGTTACGGTTTTTACTGAGCCTGAGGTTTTCTTTAATCAGTTATTACGGCTACGCTAACGATCCCTTTCTGGAGGAATATATCTAATGGAAAAGCGAATGATTATCCCTGACGAAAACTCATTGGAGCTTTATCTCAAAGAGATAAGCAGAAATGCGGCTCTTCCAGCTGAAGAGGAAGCCAAACTTGCAGTCAGGATAAGAAAGGGTGATAAAAAAGCACTGGAAAAACTGATTAAGGCTAATTTGCGGTTCGTGGTAAGCGTGGCCAGAAATTATCAGAACCAGGGGTTGCCGCTGGGGGAGCTGATCAGTGAAGGAAATCTTGGGCTGATTCAGGCCGCCAAACGTTTCGATGAAAAGCGAAATTTCAAGTTTATCTCTTATGCCGTATGGTGGATCAGACAAGCGATTTTGAGGGCCCTGGCCGACCGCTCCAGAATTACAAGAGTGCCTTTAAATCGTATCGGTATTATTCATAAAGTGGGAAGAACCCAGTGTAAACTTGAACAGAAATACCGCAGGATGCCTTCTGTAGAGGAAATTGCCCAGGAACTGAAGCTCAGTGTGAATGAAATTC